>CAITZE010000349.1 GCA_903896775.1 uncultured bacterium | reverse complement strand
CCGCGCCGGCTCTCGGTGACTCAAGTCGAAACCTGGATGCGCGATCCTTACAGCATCTATGCCCGGCATATTCTGAAATTGCGGCCGTTGGACCAGCTGGAGCAGGACGTCAGCGCTGCCGACTACGGCACCTTGATCCACGACACTTTGGATGCGTTTATCAAAACACATCCGTCCGGCGCATTACCTGCAAAAGCTTTGCAGGCCCTCATCGATTTGGGGCGCGCGGCTTTCGCCGAGAAGGCGCCGCGCCCTGGTATCATGGCGTTCTGGTGGCCGCGGTTCGAGCGCATCGCCGCTTGGTTCGTGGATGTTGAAAGCGCACGCCGCGCAAGCCTCGCACAGTCTTACACCGAAGTGCACGGCGAGATGACGGTGTCCGCCCCCGGCGGCGCGTTTACACTGATCGCCAAAGCCGACCGGATCGATCGCGGCAAAGACGGGCGCTGGACAATTATCGACTACAAGACGGGCGGCCCGCCGAGCGACAAGGAAATCTTTGCCGGCTATGCGCCACAGTTGCCGCTGGAAGCTGCAATCCTCAGCGCCGGTGGATTTAAAGATATGCCCGCCGGTGTGGCAGATACATTGAGCTTCTGGCATTTGCATGGCCGCAAAGACGGCGGTATCGAGCGCTTTGTCAAAGGCGATGCGGCAGCCCTCGCAACGGAAGCCCGTGAAGGCTTGGCAGCTTTGGTCGCAAAATTCGACGATGCGGCGACGCCTTACCAAGCGCGGCCCAATCCCGAGCACGCACCGAAGTACAGCGATTACGAACACTTGGCGCGTATCAAGGAATGGTCGGCCGACAGCGATGAGGGCGACACATGAGTGCTGTCGATGCGGTCGCCGCTGCCACCCGCGACCAGGCCCGCGCTGTACGACCCGGCATCAGTGTTTGGGTTACGGCCTCTGCTGGCTCCGGCAAAACCAAAGTGCTGACGGAGCGCGTACTGGCCTTGTTGCTGGCCGGCACAGCACCGCAGCACAGTTTGTGCCTTACCTTCACCAAAGACGCCGCCGCCGAAATGCGCAACCGCATCAACGGCAAACTCGCGTCGTGGGTCACCAAGGACGATGACGCCCTCGCCTATGAACTCGCACCTTTGGTCGAAGGCCGCCTGGATGGCGTAACGCTGGCCCAAGCCCGTCCGATTTTAGAGCGCGCGCGACGTCTGTTCGCGGAAGTGCTCGACGTGCCGGGTGGCTTGCAAATCTCGACGCTGCACGCTTTCTGCCAGTCATTGTTGCGGCGCTTTCCGCTGGAAGCGCGCGTCCCGCCGCATTTCACGCTGATGGATGAGCGCGATACTGCCGAAGCTTTGAGCGAAGCCTTGGAAGATGCGATTGCTCATGCACGCAGCGGCGACAACGACGCCCTTGCCCAGGCGCTCAATTTCCTCACGGCCCGCGTACATGAGACTTTGTTCCCCGACCTCATGGACGGGCTGGTTTCAGCGCAAGCCAAGCTCAAGCGTATGATTGGCAAAGGCGATGTAGACAGCGCCATTGTCGCGATACGCAAGAAGCTGGGCCTCAGTTCCTCTGAAACCGAAGCAACGATTCTGACTCACGCTTGCGACGACAATAGTTTTGGTTGTGACGCTTTAAGGCAGGCAGTCGCAGCGCTCGCGGGCGGCACAAAAACCGATCAGGAACGCGGGCTTGGAATCGCCGCCTGGCTGGAAGCGCCGGACCAACGACACGGAGCCTTCGACGATTACGTCAACCATTTTTTGACAAAGGGCGACATCCGCTCACGCTTGGCGACACAAGCCGTCATGGCGCAGGTTGGTGAGGCGTTACAGGCTGAAGCACAACGCCTCTTCAATCTCGTAGCCCGCATTAAAGCCGTGCGCGTTGCTGAGGGCACGGCGGCGCTGATGCGTATCGGTGCCCATGTACTCGATGTTTACGAAGAAGGAAAAATCCGCCGCGGATTAATGGACTACAACGACCTTATCCAAGTTACACGCCACCTTCTCTCCCAGCCCGGCGTGGCCGACTGGGTGCTCTACAAACTGGACGGCGGTATCGACCACATCCTGATCGATGAGGCGCAAGACACCAATCCCGATCAGTGGAACATTGTCGAGCCGATCCGCGCCGAGTTTTTCGCCGGCAGCGGACGTCACGAAGACAGCTCAGACGCACCACGCACGATTTTCGCCGTGGGCGACCGCAAGCAGTCGATCTACAGTTTTCAAGGTGCGGCCCCCGAAGCCTTCGACCGCGTACATATCGAGACGAAGACGCAAGTCCATGCCGCCGGGCAGCGCTGGGACGATGTGCCTATGAACGTTTCGTTCCGCTCGACGCCAGCCGTGCTCGGCGCTGTGAACGTGGTGTTCGCGCCGGGCGCGCCGGCGCGCAGCGGTGTCGCCATTGACGATGAAGAAGACATCACGCATCTGGCCGCGCGCAGCGGCGATGCCGGTCTGGTCGAGATATGGCCATTGGTGGAACCGCAAGCCACCGACGATGACGTCAGTTGGAAGCCGCCGGTCGAACGCCGTAAAGGCGATTCACCGCAAAACCGCCTCGCTGCGCTGATCGCCGCGCGTATCGCGAAAATGGTGAGCGGCAAGGAACTGCTGGAGTCCAAAGGCCGCGCCATCCGACCCGGCGACATCATGGTGCTTGTGCGCCGCCGTACTGGCTTTGTCGAAGAACTGGTGCGCCAGCTAAAGAAATTGAACATCGCCGTCGCCGGTGTCGACCGCATGATTCTGACAGACCAGATGGCGATCATGGATCTGGTGGCCCTGGGGCAGTTTCTGCTTTTGCCTGAAGACGATTTGACACTCGCCACCGTATTGAAAGGCCCATTATTGGGCCTCACGGAAGAAGAGCTGTTTACGCTTGCGCACAATCGCGGCGAAAAGCGTCTGTGGGATGTCGTCAATGCCTATGCCGGAAGTGCGACACGCTTCGGCGTGGCGCAAAAATATCTCGCCGATCTTCTTGCCAAGACCGATTACCTGACGCCTGCCGAGCTTTATGGGCATGTACTTGTCGCGCTCGACGGACGGCGCACCCTGCTTACGCGCCTTGGCATCGATGCCGACGATCCGATTGACGAGTTCATGAATCTGGCGCTGGCGTACCAACGCGCGCACCCACCGACGCTGCAGGGCTTTTTGCACTGGCTCGCCGCCGGCGAGACGGAAATCAAACGCGATCTTGAGCAAGGCGGCGGCAATGCCGTGCGCGTCATCACCGTGCATGGCTCCAAAGGGCTGGAAGCGCCCATCGTCTTTCTGCCCGATACGGCGCAAATGCCGACCATGCGCGAGACTCTGTTTTGGACAACGGATGCGCCACCACTATTGCTGTGGGCGTCGAAGGCCGAAGACCTTGACCCTGTAACCGCCGCCGTGCGTGAAGCAGCGAAGACGGCGCAAGAGCGCGAATATCACCGGCTGCTATATGTCGCCATGACGCGCGCGGCGGATCGCCTGTATGTCTGCGGCTGGCAAACCAAGCGTGCGGGTAAACTCGATGGTACGTGGTACGGGCTTATCAAAGCCGCACTCGAATCCTTGCCGCAGACAATAACCTTCAGCGATCCAGCGTTACCCGAGGGCGAAGCTTTACGGCTGGCATCAAAGCAAGACGCAAAAATTGCCGCGAAGCTCGAAGTCGAAGATGCAACGGCATCCACACCTCTGCCGTCGTGGGCGAAGACCACAGCACCTTTGGAGGTGACGCCGCCGCGTCCGCTAGCGCCGTCGCGCGCCGCCGTCTCCGATCCTACCGTCTTGTCGCCATTGAAAGATCACGGCAAGCTGCGTTACCAGCGCGGCATCATCATTCACCGCCTGCTGCAAAGCCTGCCGGAGATTCCGCCTGCCCGACGCCGCGCCGCCGCCGAGGCTTTTGTCAAACGCCCCGGCTGGGGATTAATGGCGGAAGCCGCTTCTACCATCGTCACCGAGACGCTCGCGGTATTGGACAACGCCGATTTCGCGCCGCTGTTCGCTGCCGGCAGCCGCGCCGAGGTCTCACTCACCGGCATGGTCGGCAACCACATCATCTCAGCGCAGGTAGACCGCCTGGCCATCACCGCGACGGAAGTGTGGGTCGTCGACTACAAAACCAATCGCCCGCCGCCGCGCGATGCTGCCCTGGTCGATATCGCCTATGTCTTTCAAATGGCGAACTACCGCGCGGCCCTGCAGGCGATCTATCCAGATCGCACAGTCCGCTGCGTCCTGCTCTGGACCGATGGGCCCTTCACCATGGAATTGAGCGCCGATCAGATGGATAACGTTTTAGGGCGGGTTAGCCTGTCCTAAAACCCCGTGATATAAACACCGCCATGGACGACACGCGCCCAGATCATGTCTCACAGACCGCACCCGACTACCGTTTAGGTGTCGGCGGCGTGATGCTGCGCGAGGCTTGGTACTACGCGTTGCCCGCCCATGATCTCACGCCCGGCGATATGGTCCATCGCACGCTTCTGGGCGAACCGGTTTTGATTGGGCGCGGCGCGGATCACAAAATCTTTGCCATGCGCGACACTTGCCCTCATCGCGGCACGCTGTTGTCGCAAGGTCAGTTCGACGGTCGCGAAGTCGAATGCGCCTATCACGGCTGGCGTTTCAAAACCGACGGCCAATGTACGGCCATTCCATCGCAATGCGCCGGCCAGCGTCCGCAGCCGCAGGATATCCGTGCCCAGACGTTTGCCGTTGCCGAACACCAAGGCAATGTGTGGGTCTTTATGGGAGCGAAAAACGCCAACCTGCCGCCGGTGCCGGAAGTACCCGCCATCGGTGATCGCCTGCAACTGCATGTGGCGGTGACCTTCGCATGCAATATCGATCTCGCGGCAATAGGTCTGATGGATCCCGCCCACGGCGCTTTTGTGCATCGTTCGTCGCTGTGGCGGAAAGCCGACAGCATTTATGAAAAGCACAAAGCCTTCTCGCCCTTGCCCGAGAGCGAAGGTCTCGGCTGGCGCATGGATCGTCACACGGCCTCGCGCAACTCGCGCGCTTACAGTTTGTTTTTGGGCGGCGCGCCCGAGACGGAAATTTCCTATCGCCTGCCGTCGGTGCGCATCGAGCACGCCCGCACGCCGAAATATAATTACTGCGGTTTGACCGCCTGCACACCTGTGACCGCCGATATCACGGAAGTGCATCACGTCATGTATTGGGATCTGCCGGGCGCTGCGGCTTTGCGCGGCATCATCCGTCCCATCGCGCATCGCTTTCTCGATCAGGACCGCCGCGCCGTCATGTCGATGGTAGAAGGCCTTGCCTTCAATCCGCCCACGATGCTTGTGCAAGACGCCGATACCCAAACTCGCTGGTATTACCGCCTGAAGCGCGAGGCCCTCGCCGCGCAAACCGAGGGCCGCGCCCCGCGCAATCCTTTGACGCCTGTCACATTGAGTTGGCGCAGCTAAGCCGGTTTTGACTCGCTCATAACAAGCTCGCCTCTGCCAAACCAATGCAACCCAGCACTGCAGCTATGCGTTGTTGGGGCATGACGCTGCACATCGGGGTACCCATGTGCAGCGTGCCGGGGGACTAGCTGTTTCTTGCGTCACACCGGGCCAGGCGGTTCCTTCACGAAAGAATCGCCGGCTGTGAAAAACAGCCTGTTCCTCAAATTCAACCGCGACGAATTTTGCGCAGCACGATCATGGCTCATAGCCGTAGGCCTTTGGAGACCGGTTCAGATCCGCACCCTGACTACGCGGCCATGGCCGAAACCCTTGAAATCCTCGCCCACGAGCTGGCTGAGCGGGCTGCTGCTGAGGGCGACCAAACGCTCGCCGCCCAAAGCCGGCGGCTGTTCGAACTGGCCGCGTCGATCCGCTCCGATTTGGCGGAATCGAGGTAAAATCTGCTGTCCTGGCCCCGATTTTAGAAGGCGCTTTCCCACTGCTTGACGCACCCCCACCCCCTGCCTAGATTCACTCCATCGCCTGCCGCCTTCGCTGCGGCACAACCCCTCTTTAAGGACACACGCATGAAACAGGTATCTGACCAATCCTTCGAGCAGGACGTCCTCAAAGCCGAAGGTCCCGTCCTGGTGGATTTTTGGGCGGAGTGGTGCGGCCCGTGTAAGCAGATCGCGCCGTCCTTGGAAAAATTGTCCCAGGAATTCGGTGAAAAAGTGACCTTCACCAAGATCAACATCGACGACAATCCGCAGACCCCGACCCAGTTCGGCGTGCGCGGCATTCCGACCCTGATGATCTTCAAAGGCGGCCAAGTCGCCGCCATGAAAGTGGGCGCTCTACCCGAAAGCAAATTGAAGGAATGGGTGCAGTCCTCGATCTAACGCACCGTTCGCTTCTGATCGAACCAAAGCCCCATCCCCACCCGGATGGGGCTTTTGCTTTTGAGCCGCGCTCTGGTTAAAAGAAACACTACGTTACGCGCGTTGGGGAACGGCAGATGAGCGGGGCAAGATGAGCGGAACCACCGGCGGCTATGTCACCGATACGGCCTATGTGGCCGAGTTTTACGGCGATCATGCGCCCACCCATATCAATCTCGTGGCCGCCGCCAACGGTTTTCGGCCGCGGGCAGTGGACGGCGAATTCACGTGGTGCGATTACGGCTGCGGCAATGGTCTCACGGCAGCGGTGCTGGCCGGCTGTTATCCGCAAGCCAAGTTCTACGGCGTCGATTTCCTGCCCGCTCATATCCGCACCGCCGAGACCTTGGCCGTGCGCATGAGCCTCGACAACGCAACCTTCCTGCAGCGCAGCTTCACAGACTTGCGGCCCAAGGATCTTCCGCCGTTGGACTTTGCCGTCATGCACGGGGTCTTGAGCTGGATCGACGACGGCACACGCGATGCGGTGCTGGACGATGCAGCCCACCGCCTAAAGCCGGGCGGTCTGCTGCTGACCGGCACTAACGCCATGCCCGGCTGGTCCGCCAAACTGCCGTTGCGCAACATGGTCTACTCGCTGACCAAGGACGGTGAGAATTCACTGGAGCGCGCGCGCATCGGCCTGCAATGGATGAAAAAGCTGAAGGCGGCGCAGGTCAAATATTTCCGTGACAATCCGGCGCTGGCGGAAGCCGTCGACGAGTTGGAGCGCATCGACCCGCGCTATATGGCGCATGAGTATTTCACCGAACACCTGCGCGCGTTCTACTTCGCCGAACTCACCGCGATGATGGAATCAAAGGGTCTGTTCTTCGCGGGCTGTGCGCGTCTGTTCTTGAACATGGTCGATCTGGCTGTGCCCAAAGACCTGCAGGACGAATTCCGCACCGTCAAAAGCCGCGCCGAGCTGGAAGCCAAACGCGACTTCATCCGCAATGAAACCTTTCGCCGCGATGTCTGGGTCAAAGGCGAAGGCATCAAGACCGAGGAAGAGTGGCTTGCGATCAACCAGGAACTGGTGTTCGGCACCGTCGATCCCTTGAGCAAGATCGATCGCGAGGTCTCCTTCGGCGAAGTGCAACTAAGCTATGAAAAAGAGCCCTTCGCCGGCCTCCTGAAAGGCATTTCCAACGCCGCCGTCAGCGTGCGCGGCATGGAAGACCTGCCGAACATGGCGAGCCTTTCGCCGTGGACGCGGGCAGAAGCCGCGCGGCTGTTGGCTTGCGGCGGCCAGGTCATGGCCTTCGCGCACACCACAACGCCGGTCAAAGTGCCGAAAGGCGCGAAGCTTTCCATGTCGCCCGCCAACCGTGGGCTGATCAAACAGCTTGGTATGACTTTGCCACGCATTGCCCTGGTCGCACCGGCGGCCGGCACGGGCGTGGAGATGACCAATATCGACGCCATGTTGCTGCTCGGGCGCTGCGATCACGGCGCCAATGCGGTGAAGTTTACCGCCAAGCTGTTCGGCAACGACGCCGGCGACGTCGTTATCGGCGGAAAGAGCTTAAAGCCGCACGAGATCGAAAAACTTCTGGCCGAACGCCTCGCCCTGCTTGAGTCGACCAAACTCGACAAGCTGGCGGAACTCGGCGTCATCATGGTTGAACAGTAAAAGAAAACGGCGGGATTCCTCATGGCATCGGTCCTTTTCAGTCCCATCTCTCTTGGTCCCTATTCACTGTCGAACCGCGTCGCGATAGCGCCCATGTGCCAGTACAGCGCCGATGACGGCTGCGCGAGCGATTGGCATCTGCAGCAGATCATGAATTACGCCATGTCGGGTGCCGGTTTGGTGACGCTGGAAGCGACCGCCGTGGAACGGCGCGGGCGCATCACGCATGGATGCTTAGGGCTTTATAGCGACGCTAACGAAGCAGCGCTGGCGCGGGTTCTGGCGGCGGCGCGCAAAGTCGCCGTGCCGGGAACGCGCTTCGGCATTCAGATCGCGCATGCCGGTCGCAAAGCCTCGACACAACGTCCCTGGGAAGGCGGCGGTCCGCTGGGGGCTAACGAAGATCCGTGGCGTACAGTCGCACCTTCGGCGCTGCCTTTCGCGCCGGGACACGACGTGCCGGAAGCGCTGGATGAAGACGGCATGGCGCGCGTGCGCGCGGCGTTTGTACAAGCAGCGGAGCGGTGCATACGTTTGGGCTTTGATTTGGTGGAGCTGCATTCCACTCACGGCTATCTCATCGACGAATTCCTGTCGCCGATCTCCAAT
>CAITZE010000348.1 GCA_903896775.1 uncultured bacterium | reverse complement strand
TGAAGGCGCTGAAGTTGCAATCCTCGATCTTCCCGGCGAGGCGCTTACTGCCGCCGCGAAAGCCTTAAAATGCGCTGCTGTTGTTTGCGACGTCACGAACGCAGACGCTGTCAAATCGGCGTTCGCAAAAGTGGTGGAGATTTTTGGCGGTGCCGATATCGTCGTCGCCAATGCCGGCAAGGCGTGGCAGGGTAAAATCGGCACGGTCGACGAGCAGATTCTGCGCGATAGTTTCGAGTTGAATTTCTTCGGCTATCAGCGCGTGGCTCAAGCCGCGGTCGATGTCATGACCAAACAGGGCTTCGGCGGCGTTTTGCTGTTCAATGTCTCAAAACAAGCCGTCAATCCGGGGCCGAATTTCGGTCCTTATGGCTTGCCGAAAGCCGCGGCGCTCGCCCTCATGCGGCAGTATGCCGTCGATCACGGCGCCGAGGGCATCCGCTCCAACGCCGTCAACGCCGACCGCATCCGTTCCGGGCTTCTCACCGATACAATGATCGCCGAGCGCTCCAAGTCGCGCGGCGTGTCTCGGGAAGAGTACATGGGCGGAAACCTGTTAGCGCAGGAAGTGACTGCTGAAGATGTGGCGCAGGCCTTTATCAGTCTGGCGCTGGCCGATAAAACCACCGGCGCGATTCTCACGGTTGACGGTGGCAATATCGCTGCTGCACTGCGGTAACGCGCTGCTTAAGACCTGAACAGCCATAGAAAAGCCCCTGCCATTGGTCTAGTCTTTCGACCGCCAAATGGAACTCAAAGGGGAGGCTTGTTGTGATCACGCGCGCTTTATTACGTCGGTTTGCTGTCCACGCCGCTGCTGTGCTGCTTGTCGGCGCACGGTTTGCTTCTCCTGCTTCCGCTGCCGAAGTTCGTGTCATGATTTCAGGCGCTTTCACTGCAGCCTATGAAGCCTTGAAGCCGGAATACGAAAAACAGACAGGCAATACACTGGTCACCATCAGCGGCCCGTCCATGGGCGAAACGCCGCAGGCCATTCCCAACCGTCTGCAGCGCGGTGAAGCCGACGACATCGTGATCGTGGCGCGCAGCTCGGCTGAAATGCTTGCCAAGAACGGCATGGTCGATCCCAAGACAGTCGTCGATCTGGTTCATTCGCAAGTTGGCTTCGCTGTCAAAGCCGGCGCGCCCGTGCCGGATATCTCCACGCCCGACAAGCTCAAGGCTGTACTGCTGAAAGCCAAATCGATCGGCTATTCGGATAGCGCCAGCGGCGTCTATGTTGGCACCCAGCTTTTCAAAAAGCTCGGCATCGAAAATGAAGCGGCGGCGAAGTCACGCAAAATTCCCGCAACACCGGTCGGCGAGCTGATCGCCAGCGGCGAGATCGAAGTCGGCTTCCAACAAGTCAGCGAATTGAAGCCGGTCAAAGGCATCACGCTGGTCGGACCGATCCCGTCTTCCGTGCAGCTGATCACGCCGTTCACGGCGGCGATCTCCTCGAAATCTGCGAACCCGGAAGCGGCCAAGCAGCTGATCGCGTTCCTGACGTCGCCGAAGGCTTATGATGCCATTAAGGCTGCCGGCCTTGTGCCAGCCGCCATCGCTAAAGACTAAAACAAATACATTGGGGAGGATTTCTATGACCACGCGCACATATACGGTTGCTGCCTTATTCGCAGCATCGCTGCTGATGGGCGCATCGCCCGTCTCGCAGGCTTCGGCGGCTGAAATCACCGTCATGATTTCCGGCGCCATCACGCCTTCAGTCAATCAGCTGAAAGGCGAGTTCGAACAGAAGACCGGAAACAAAGTGATCACCGTGGGCGGCGGTTCCATGGGCACTTCGCCGAGCACGATTCCCAATCGCTTGCGCGCGGGTCAAGCCGACGACCTCATCATCATTGCGCGTCCGTCGGTCGACGATCTTACCAAAGAAGGCCTGGTGGACCCGAAAAGTGTGCAGGACTTGGTGATCTCGAAGGTTGGTTTTGCCGTGCAGAAAGGCATGCCTGTGCCCGACATCTCCACGCCGGAAAAATTGAAGCAGGTGTTGTTGAAGGCCAACTCGATCGCTTATTCCAGCAGCGCGAGCGGCCTCTACATCAAGAACGAGCTCTTCAAGAAACTCGGCATTGAAAAAGAAATCGCGACCAAAAAGATCAGCGAAAACGGCGGCGCCGGTATCGCCAAAGGCGAAGCTGAAGTCGGCTTTCAACAGGTCAGCGAACTTAAGGCGATTAAGGAGATCACCCTCGTAGGTCCGATTCCGGACTCCATCCAGTTGATCACGCCATGGACGGCGGCGATTTCCTCGAAGTCGCAGAATCCCGCGGCCGCCAAGGAATTCATCGCCTTCATGCAGTCGCCCCATGCCCAAGAGGTCATCGCGGCGACCGGCCTCGAGCCCGTAAAGCCGAAGAAGTAAAAAGCGCTTCTGAATCAATGGCGGCGTGGCTTTTTGCTGCGCCGCCATTTTCTTTGCATCAAACTACGAAACTTTTCGTTGATATTACGAATTTCTTCGTAGTATGCTGCCCGACATGAAGAAAACCACGCTCGCCAAACCGACCCCGACCGAACTCTCGATCTTGAACATCCTCTGGGAGCGCGGGCCTTCTACGGTGCGCGAGGTCCACGACATTCTCAGCGCGATCAAGCCTGTCGGGTACACCGGTACACTGAAGTTCCTGCAAATCATGACAGCCAAAGGCTCGGTACGCCGTAACAGCGACCAACGGGCACATGTCTACGAAGCCTGTGAGTCGGCTGAGAAGACCAAACATCAGGTCGTCAGCGATCTCATGACGCGCGCCTTTGGCGGCTCAGCCAGCCAACTTGTGATGCACGCGCTGGCCGGTAAGCCGGCATCGCAAGAAGAGATCGACGAGATTCGCCGCATTCTCGATGCCCATGAAAGGAAAACCAAATGAATGCCGCTCCGTGGTTTTCGCCTGACGTCGTGCAAGCTCTGGGCTGGACCCTGATCCACTTTCTTTGGCAAGGTTTAGCGCTCGCATTTATTTTCTAACTCTTACAGTTGTTCTGCAGGAGTGCGCGGGCGCGCTACAATCTCGCCTTTCTCATACTCATCGCCATGGCTGCCGCGCCTGTACTGACCTACAGCATCGTTCGCGCTTATGCCGAAGCCACCCCGGTTGTCGGCTTGTCGTTGCATCTCACACCACGCGACAGCCTAAGGCAGGGACACGATGATGTTAAAACGTCTCGCTGCTGCTTCTGTATCAGCGTTGATACTGGTAGCTACCCAATCTTTCGCAGCTCCTGCTTCCGATAATCAGATACGCCAAGCAATCATCCAGCAGTCTATAGCCAGTTACTCTGGTTCATGTCCTTGTCCGTACAATGTAGCTCGGAACGGTTCTTCATGCGGAAGACGCAGCGCATACAGTCGCCCAGGCGGAGCATCGCCTATGTGCTACCCTGCAGATGTTCCGCAGTCTCTGGTAGATCAATACAAGCGTGGGGGACGGTGATGGCGATGATAGAGAAGCTTCTCATCAAGTGGCGACTAGAATCCAAAAGCTTTCTGTTGGGCGCCTTCTGTTGCTTCCTCGTTTTGAGTGGTCTCTTTGTTCTAAACAGATTCAATTTTGCCGACATCGGATCAACTAAGGCTGTACCGCTTCAAACTCAAATTCTCTGCCAAGAAAAAGCTGAAAAAAGATTCGAAAAAATCCGTTATATGGATACCTTTTTCGAATCTAAATTCGATATGAAATACAGCACTGTCAAAAACAGGTGTTTGTTGGTCATGACACAAATATCGAAAGGGCTGTGTAACGATAGTTTACACCCACCTTGCGAGACCATCCACTCTCTACATGATGCAGTTTCTGGAGAGTCTTTAGGCGAATATAGTTTGCAGTATTCGACTGCGTCTGATCGTAAAAATGATCTACAAATGTATTGCGATGTTTCAGGGACAAAATGCAAATCTCTTGAGGAGTGGCAAAAGATGGTTGCTGACTATTAAATGGAACACATGAACCGCAACATCACAGTCTCTATGCTGTCTCTAGTAGCTGCCGTGACGCTCAGCGGGTGCGATCAGAAGAAGGCAACTCCTACACACATAGACAAAACATCTTCAAGTGCTGATGTTCCTTGTGACTTCAAGGGAATTTCTGTTGGAGATAAAATGTCTCCATCTGAAGTTATGAGTGTACTCGGGGTGAAGGATTGGAAAATGAATCCTCCTGTCCACACATACACAGAAACTGTGGCAAATATGGAAAAGTATGGACTGATCCCGTCCTCAGAAATGGACGATTGGAAAACTGGTCCATACTGCAATAAAGACACTTGCATGATACCTTACGGAGTTAGTGTCGGTAACGGAGATATGATTCCCGTTAGCGTGTTTGTAGCTTTTAGTAACGGCTTAATCACCGAAGTTAGCGTTCACTATAACGAACTAGAATGGGACACTGTCCTGCCAATCTTGAAAAATAAGTACGGAGACCTTTGGAACTCTGACAACCAAGACTTGGTCATAACTGACATGAAAAATAAAACGCATGATCAGGTAAATCGAATTTTGCTTAATCACAAAACTGGAGGCATCAACCAGAAGACTAGTGATAAGTGTCAGATTTCGGCTACAAACTATGACATTATCGAAACACACAATACTGCTCTCGGAATGTACCAGTCGATATTTACGATCAGTCTTGTTTCTAAGAACTTCTAACAAGCTCCAAGACATTCGCTGTTGATGTTCAAAAAACCTAAGATGAACGTAACAGCTTTCATCTTAACGCTATGCGTTGTCGCCTCTCTGTCAGCCTGCACATCTGTCCAATCAGTACTAACGCCAAGTGCCGCTGTTATCCAGCGTGATGCTCACGGTCGCATTGTCAGAAGCCAAGCAGCTAAAGCAGAGTTCAAAAGAGAACATCCTTGCCCAGCTACGATGAAACCAACTGGACCATGTCCTGGCTATATCATTGATCACATCATTGCACTGAAGCGCGGCGGAGCTGACGCACCATCAAATATGCAGTGGCAGACAGTCGAAGATGCTAAGGCTAAGGATCGGGTGGAGTAGATACGCTCAACGAACTAGATAGCTTGTTGCAGATTAAGCTGCCGCTTTAAGTATCTCACTAGTCGTTGAAACACCTATCCGCAGTGTCTTAGCAATCGCACAGATACCCAGACCCTGTGACCGAAGCATCTTTACCGCAGCAACTGTTCCTTCATTTCGGTTAGTAGGACGACCCAGTCTCTTCCCCTGAGACTTCGCACGAGCAAGACCTGCCAGTGTCCTCTCACGGATCAGGTCACGTTCCCAAGACGCTAGAGAAGCAAAGATATTGAACACCAGCTTCCCAGCGATGGTCGCGGTATTGATACCGTTGTTGTGGATATAGCTGCTGGCGTCATTGGATCGTCTACGGATCGGACGGGTGGGCTGTGGGCGAAAGCGCAGCCTGTTTCGCCTGGATTGTCGGCGTAAGCATACCGCTGGGGCTAGGGCTGCTGTTCGTGGTTCGTCGCGCGAAACCGCTCAATCCTGCTGCGCCAACGGTTATGGGGGCTTTAGGCGTGGCTGGCATCGCTGCTTTCGTGTTGCAGTTCTTCCATCCCTTCGATGTGACCTTCATGGATCTCGGTTTGCATGTCGTAGCCGTGGCGCTCGTTATCACTGTCGCAACATCATTTTCGCAACGGCGCCGCTAAGGCGCGCGTTCCCGAACGCCTTTAATGTCGGCGGTAACAGTTGTGCTGCCGCTCGTGCGCGTGAACAACAGCGGAACATCATAGGTGTGTCCGCACCCGCGCACGGCCCAGGTCTCGTACCAAACCTGTTTCTCGTCAGGCCCGCCCGGCCCCTGATCGAGGTGAGTGTCAATCGCCTCAAAATTCGGGCAAACGCCCTTCTGTGTCGCCGCCAGAAAAGCATACTGCACGGCAGTGCGCTGAAGATTGAGATCGGCCATTGTTGTACCGATCATGCTGGCGGTGAAAGCGGGCCGGCCATCCAAACCGGGGGCGGCGTAGAAATTCAAGACTTTGGTCGCACCGCAACCAGCCACCACGTGCTGTTCTTTCCACACGCCAGAGGTCGCAGCACCGTCCTTGAGAACAAGCGGCTGACTGAAGGTCACGCTCAAGCTGCCATCGTTCAGATCTTTGCAATCGCCAAAAGCTAGCGCGACAGAAGCGTCATAGGCTTGTTTAAGGTTGTTGTTATGAAAGGCAGAGCTGAAGTACTTGGCCTGAGCCTCGGTCAGCTTGTCTGTGGCGAAGGCCGGCGATGCCGCAAGTGCAAGTATCATCGCCGATGCAATGAAGCGGAATAAAGTTGTCATGTATGCCTCCGCGCTGGTGGCGATCGGTTCCGGGCTTGAACTTCCCCAGACCGATGCAGTACCACCTCAATGCCAAATATATCGCGGCAGTTTCACATAGTTCGAGATCGCACGCACCTCTCAATCGCGCGATTGATCGGCATGTGAAACCAAAAAAGGATACGGCTAGCCGATGGATCGACACACCCATAACCGACACCCTCACGCTTGGTTTGAGAGCGTGGTTTCCCCGCTCGTTGTTACGGCGGGGCTTGCGGCTATGATTCTCGATACGGCGGTCGAGCCTGAAAGCGCCTTGGACAGGCCACTTGAAATTGTCGTCATCGCCGCCGCCGTCGTGCTGACGATGGAATTCATCATCCGTTTCTGGACTGTGCCAGCGTCCTGGCTGCGTGAATATCACGGCCCCTGGCAGGCGCGCGTTCATTATCTCCTCTCGCCGCGTGGCGCGATTGACGCCGCCGGTGCTTTGGCATTCCCGCTGGGATTGGTGATTGCGCCCGACCACCAGGATGCGCAGCTTTTTGTTATCGTCTGGGTGCTGAAGTATCTTTTGCACTCCACCGGTCTCACGCTTCTGATGCGTGTGGCACTGCGCGCCCGTGCTGCGCTGTTCAGCGTTATGACGTTATTCTTTGTCGTCTTCGTCGGCGCGGCAACGCTGGCCTATGTCTTCGAACGAAATGCGCAGCCTGCTGTCTTCGGTAGTGTGCCGCGCGCCATGTGGTGGGCCATCGTCACGCTCACAACGACGGGCTACGGCGATATGGTGCCGGCGACGATCTGGGGTCGCCTGTTGGCTGGGTGGGTCATGGTTGGCGGCATCGCGGTCTTCGCGCTTTGGGCCGGTATTATCGCCAACGCTTTTAGCGAGGAGCTTCGTCGCCGCGATTTCTTGCGCACTTGGGACTTTGTCGCGCACGTGCCCTTCTTCCAGAACCTCGGTGCCGCAGCCATCGCCGATATCGTCAAGCTGCTGCACACACGCGATGCCTCAAAAGGCACTGTGCTGTTTCGTCAAGGTCAGCCCGGCGACAGCATGTATTTTATTGTCTCGGGCGAGGTGAGCGTGAATATCGCGACCGGCTCGACGACGCTGGGCCCAGGCGAATTCTTCGGCGAGATGGCGTTGTTATTCGGGGTGCCGCGTTCAGCGACGGTTGTCGTCTCGCGCTCGAGCTTGCTGTTGGTGCTTGATATCGCCAACTTCCGCGAACTCGCGGGACAAAGGCCGCAACTCATCACCACAATTGAAACCGAAGCCAAGCGTCGGCGTGACGCCAATTTGGCAATCTAACTAAGTTGCGAGCCATGCCGGCAGCTGCCGGTACGCCATATGCACATTGTCGTTGAAGTGATGGACGGTGCAGCCAAGGCTCTCAAAAAGAACTTTCAAAGCTGCTTTGCTGTAAATCGTGATGTGACCGTTGCGCGGCGCGATGTACCAGAAATCCATATGACGCGGCGGCATACCTTCGGCCGTCAGGGTAGAGAATAACAACACGCCCTGCGGTTTGAGAAAACGCAATGCATCTTCGGCTGTTACGACAGGCTGGGGCGTGTGTTCGAAAACCTCGAAACACGTAACGACGTCAAAGGCGCTCTCGCGCGGTAAAGCCGCCGCCGCCATCGGGTCCCAACTCGTCGCGGCGATGCCCTTTTCGCGCAATAGCGCTGCTGTCTTCCCTTCGCCGCCGCCGTAATCAAGCAACTTCAAATTCGTTCCGCGCTTGATGAAATTGAACACCATGCCGGCCAATTTCCGAGGCCGTATCTCGACGTATTCGGGATCAACGGTGACGTAGTCGTCGTTGTAAATATGCGCTTTGAAGTCGGCCGCGCTCCAGTCGTCGAAGGCGGTCGAGAAAATCAGCCGGCAACTTTCACACTGGTGGTAGTAGACCGGCTCACCCAACAACGGCAGAAACACTTTCTCCCGCTCCAGGCAGTTTTTGTTGAAATCAGCCACGCCGTATAACGGCGCCGGACCTTTGCAGATCTTGCAGGAAGTTTGCGGTCCGGCGAAATGAAGGCGCTTTAGCATGTGTCACAGCTCGTTATGTCACAGCGCACCGCTGAAACGTAATGGTGCCCGCTTCCGGACTTGAACCGGAACGTCGCGATGAAGCAACTACGGATTTTAAGTCCGTTGCGTCTACCAATTCCGCCAAGCGGGCACAAAAACGATGCGTGGGGTGGGGCGCGGGGCACACCCTAACGGGGTGACGCGCGAAGGGCAACGGCGGTATGCCGTTACGTTTGATGGAATTAAATTGTGGGCTGCACAGCCCCGGCCAGGCCGTCGACGAGCTTTGTTAGGGGAGAGGTGTCTTGATCCATCTTATCGATCGCGACATCGGCAAAAATAGGCTCGCCGGCCAACCAGCGCTCCTCGGAATCCTTGCTGGCCAAGGCGACGTGCAAGGCGTGCGTGAGCTCATAGTTTCGATAGGGCAGTCCGGCCAATTTAAGGGCAGCCCGCATCATGATAATGAGGAACGAGCGCATGGCGCCCATACTCGGCGGCGACGTGAAGGGCTCCGCGAGGCCTTTTACAAAAATCCGTTCGCAGGTCGCCAACGATGTCGATAACACTGCGCGGCATACTAAAGGTCTTGCCAGATATTCCGAACAGGCGTGGTTATCCAAAATCGGGCAAATAACGCGGTCCACCTCGCGTTGCAGCTGCGGCATAACCTTGGCGCGGGCCGATGCAGCAATGATACGCGCATGCGTCATGCCTTTGCCGCGCACCGCGCGCGCCAAGTTGAAAATCTCGGGCAGGGACGCGCTGACATAAGTCGTGCAGCAATGCGAGCATCCACGTCGGCAGGCTAGCGGCTCTGTGACATAGTGCTGAAGATTGGTATCGATCAGCTTCTCGGCAAACGCCGCCATGTCGCTGGCGCGGTTCTTCACGGCGTTATCCATCAGGATCAAAGCCATATGGCGTGTATTGGCTTGGATCGCGCGGGCATTGTCGCCGGACAGCGCGAAGGGCTGCCCGACGATGTGTTGATCGTCGTACAAAAGTTTGCGGCGAATAGTGATGTCGAGGCGTTCCATATCTTGATCCTAAAACCCGACTTTAAAGTGTCGGCCTGACATTGGCGACCAGAGCGTGAATCATAGCCGAAAGCCCCGAAGGCTTAATGTCGGCTTCGTCCACCGGCACATCCGCAAACAACGCTTCGCCCGCAAGCCAACGATCTTCGGCGTCTTCATGCGCCAAAGCCACGGCCAGGGCTTGGTTCATCTCGTAATGAAGCGGTGAAAGCCCACTCATCATCAGCGAAGCCTGCAACATGGCGACGATATAGACACGGATGTCGGTGGTATCGTCGGTGAAAGGAAACGGCTCGCCGCTGTTTTGTTCGAAAATCCGCAGGCAGGTTTCGAGCGATTTCGATAAGACCGCCCGGCAGGCGACGGGCCGCACCAAATATTCGGAACAGGCTTTGTCTTCCAGGATCGGACAGACCACACGCTTCACTTCGCGCTCGCCTTGAGGAATCGCGGCAGATGCTGTTGCGGCCTCGCCAACGCGCGTCGATTTTTCCGGCTGTTTGCGCACCGATTGTGCGAGGCGCAAAATTTCCGGAATGGTCACGCTGACGTAAGTCTTGCAGCAGTAATCGCAGCCTTTAGAACACGCCACCGGTTGGGGGTTATGTTTGCTCATCGTAGTATCCAGCAGCTGCGAGGCGAAGGCGGCGGCTTTACTCGCGCGCCGCTTGATGCCGGTATCCAGCAGCATCAACGTCAGATGCCGCGTGTTGGCCTGAATCGTGCGCACGTCGGAAAGATCAACCGCCTTCCCAATCCAGGCTTGATCTTCCTTCAAGAGCTGCCGGCGTTTGGCGCGGTCCAGCCGCTCCTGCATCGTGCTTCCCCAACGCGTTTGCAAAGTATGCCGCAAAGTCCCAATGCCTTGATCTTACGGGCGGGATGGGGCACGAGTAAACCTTACCTAGGATGTGTAATGCCCAATCCCGCTGCCGCTGCTCTCACCGCCGAGGAAATTCTCAAACGCGTGCTTTATCGCGATGGGCTGGTGCTGGTTATCGACAAGCCGGCGGGCATTCCGGTGCATGCCGGTTTTGGCGGCGGCGCGAACTTAGAGCAATCTTTTGTGCACCTGACCTTTGGATTGCCCAAGCCGCCATCACTCGCGCACCGCTTGGATCGCGACACCTCGGGTTGTCTTGTCTTGGGGCGACACACCAAGGCGCTGCGCGATCTTGGTAAAATGTTCGAAGACGGCAGTGTGCGAAAAACCTACTGGGCCGTGGTCGACGGCGTGCCGAAGAATCCCGAAGGTCGCATCAAACTTGCCATGAGCAAGGCCGGCAGCGGACCGGGCTGGAAAATGAAAGTCGATCCCACCGGCCAATCGGCCATCACCGATTACAAAGTGCGCGGTGTCACTGAAACACCGCGCGGCCCGCGTGCATGGCTGGAGCTGCATCCCCATACCGGGCGCACGCATCAGATTCGCGTACATTGCGCCGAAATGGGCTGCCCTGTTGTTGGCGACAATGTATATGGCCGCATGCCGACGACGGAGCCCTTGATGCTGCATGCGCGCGGTGTCGCACTGCCGCTCCATCCCAAACGCGATCCTATTCGCGTGCGCGCACCAGTGCCCGAGCATATGCGTGATGACTTGGCAGCCTGTGGTTTCACGGGCGATAAAAGCGGCGACAAGAATCTCGAAAACGAGATTCCAAAATCTGAAAAATCAGGAAAGTGACGTGCCCATCACCGGTGTGCCGCCTTTGGCGCGCATCAGGGCCGCAACTTCCGTCAATACAGCAATAATAGCGGCCCTGTCGGTAGAGCGGGCCACAATGCTAGTGCCGTGTTGTCCGTCGACTGTGAACGGATAGCTACCAATACTTACATGCGGATAGCGGTTCTGGAGGTCGGTCAACTCGGCGGCGATGTCGCCTTCTTTGACAACAGCATCGACATTATTAGACAGCATGGGATCGCCGTGCTTGAGCGTCGGTGCGAGCGCTTCAAACATCGCCTGGGCAATTTTGGGAATGCCGGCCATCACGTAAACATTGCCAATGCGAAATCCCGGCGCGATGCTGACGCCGTTATCGATCAGATCTACATCGGGGCCATCGGGTGTCTCGGCCATTTTCAGCCGCGCCGCGTTGGGCTCGTGGCCGTAATAATCCACTAACCGCCGCACCGCTTCAGGGTGACGAATCACCTTGCGCCCGAAAGCTTCGGCGACACAGGCCGTGGTGATGTCGTCGTGTGTAGGGCCGATCCCGCCGGTCGTAAAAACG
>CAITZE010000347.1 GCA_903896775.1 uncultured bacterium | reverse complement strand
GGCCGCACCTACGCCGCGATTCACTTGGGCGAAGGGGTTCCACATCTTCATGACGTTTTCGAACAACGCCATGTTCTGTTTGCCCATCTCTTCCAGCCGCTGCATCGGCAGCATGCCCTTCATGGCTTCGGCCATCGCACCACGCATGTGGGTTTCGTTCTGGTGGAAAGCTTCCATGCTGTGTTCCAGATAGCGCGGAACCAGCCCGCCCAGCGAATCGCCGTAGAAGCCGATGACCTGGCGCAGGAATTTGATGGGCAGCAGGTTTTGGCCTTTGCCCTCCTGCTCGACGATGATCTGGGTCAAAACGCTGCGCGTAATGTCCTCGCCGGTCTTGGCGTCTGTTACCACAAAATCCGAACCTTCCTTAACCATTTCAGCGAGATGGTCGAGGGTTACGTAGCTGGATGTGGAGGTATTGTAGAGCCGCCGGTTGGCGTACTTCTTGATCGTAATTACAGACGCTTTCGCGCCGGTGTCTTGCTCAGCCATGTTTTTGGAACCTTAGAATCCCTGATGGGCGTTATTGTGCTATGCACAATGGGGTTCTGTCAAAGCGCCTGTGACAATCCGCCTTCAAACAAAGGTCGCGCCGTCGATTATAGTTCCGCCCATGACTGAAAAACCGCCCCCCTCTGCCGACTACGATGCCCTCGCCAAGCGCTATCTGGATCTGTGGCAGGATCAGGTCGCCAAACTGGCCCGGGACCCGGGACAACTTACGGGCGCTGCTGCGGCATGGTCGCAAATGGCGGCCTCGATGATGCAGAATACGGCTCAACCCTCTCAACCTTCCCCGGCGCCCGCTCATGACGGCAGTTCCAAATCCTCCACTACGTCAGGGTCCGCGTCCTCTGGGCCTGCACATGGCGCTGGAGGGGTGGATCTTGCAGATGTCCTTCGCCGGCTTGATGTCCTCGAAAAGCGCATGGCCGTTCTCGAATCAGCCGGGTCTGCCGCAAAGCCTGCTAAGCCCGCTGCGCGCGCTGCTCGCGGAAGCAGCCGGACAAAACCAACAACACCCTGAAAGCTCGTTCCCGGCGTGGAATGACGTTCTCGAACCAGCGCCTTTCATTCACGCCATCACGCATCAAGCTGGTGCGCGTATGGAAGATTTTGTGCGCGGCATCCGCGCCTATCAGGCGCATCCGTATCGCCGCAGTCTAAAAGCGCCACCTTCCGTATGGCGTCGCGGCGTCGCGGAGATTCTCGATTACGGCGGCCCCGAAAAAGCGTCGCCGGTGCTGTTCGTCCCGTCGTTGGTCAATCGCGCCTATATCCTCGACCTCGCAGAAGACCGCAGTTTACTGAGGTCTTCTGCGGCTTCAGGCTTGCGCACTTTTCTGTTGGATTGGGGCGCTCCCGGCGATGCCGAGCGTCAATTCACAGTCGAGGACTATATCGACGGCGTTTTGATTCCTGCGCTGGAAGAGATCAAATCGCGCACTGGCCAAACGCCGCGTGTGGTCGGTTACTGCCTTGGCGGCACCCTGGCCATCGCGCCGGCGGTGTTGCGTCCAGATCTGGTCTCGGCTCTCGCGCTGCTTGCCGCGCCGTGGGACTTTCACACCGGCACCGAAGCGTCGCGGGTTCTGCTGGAGATGTCGCGCCCTGTGCTTGAAGTCATGCTCAAGGCGGAAGGCGTGGCATCGATCGATATGCTGCAAGCTTTGTTCGCTTCGCTCGATCCAACTCTGGTGGGCCGTAAATTCCGCGGCTTTGCCGACGTTGATCCGAGCTCCGAACATGCACGGCGGTTTGTGGAACTGGAGGATTGGCTCAACGATGGCATTCCTCTAGCTGGTCCGGTCGCCGAAGAAGTGTTTTTCAAATGGTATGGGCGGAATGCTCCCGCCGAAGGCGGGTGGAAAGTCGGCGATGTGGACATTGACCCCAGCCGCATCTCCTGTCCGACACTGGCTTATATTCCCACCCACGACCGCATCGTCCCGCCGGACTCCGCCAAGGCTTTGGCCGAAGGGATTCCTGGCGCAAAAGCCGTCAGCGTCGATTTTGGGCATATCGGCATGGTGGCTGGGGGTGGCGCGCCGGCCCGTGTTTATCAGCCGTTGCTGGCTTGGCTTAAAAAGCCGCCAAGCCCTTGAGGATGCGTAATATATTGCTGCGCTGCAATAATCACCTTGCCCGCCCTGGCAGTGGGGTCTTACAAGGGCTACTTATCAGGTACCTCTCTCATCCTCTTACATATCTGGAGCGTTTTTCATGACCGACATCGTCATCACCTCCGCCGTGCGCACACCCATTGGCGCTTTCACCGGTTCACTCGGCAACACCAGCGCCGTCGAACTGGGTCAAGTCGTCATCGCCGAAGCCTTGAAGCGCGCGCAGGTGAACGCCGAGGATATTTCGGAAGTCATCATGGGCAACGTGCTCACCGCAGCGCTCGGTCAGAACCCGGCGCGTCAGGCATCCATCAAGGCAGGCGTGCCTAAGGAAGTTTCCGCCATGACCATCAACCAAGTCTGCGGTTCGGGCCTGAAAGCGGTAGCGCTTGGCGCTATGAGCATCGCGGCTGGCGATTCAACGATCGTTGTCGCGGGGGGCCAAGAAAGCATGAGCCTTTCGCCGCACGCCATTCACATGCGCAACGGCACCAAGATGGGCGACGTCAGCATGATCGACACCATGATCAAGGACGGACTGTGGGATGCCTTCAACGGCTATCACATGGGTACGACCGCCGAGAACATCGCGCAGAAATGGCAGCTGACACGCGGGGCGCAAGATGAGTTCGCTGCCGCAAGCCAAGCCAAAGCCGAAGCCGCCATCAAAGCCGGCAAGTTCAAAGATGAAATCGTGCCGGTGATGATCACCGTGAAGCGCGAACAGAAAGCTTTCGATACCGACGAATATCCGCGCGCCGGCACGACGGCGGATGCACTGTCAAAATTGAAGCCGGCATTTTCAAAAGACGGCACAGTTACGGCCGGCAACGCGTCGGGTCTCAACGATGGCGCAGCGGCGGTGACAGTGATGTCGGCCGAAGAAGCCAAGAAGCGCGGTCTGAAGCCGCTCGCGCGTATCGTGTCGTGGGCTCAGGCTGGTGTCGATCCCGCCATCATGGGCACAGGCCCAATTCCGGCGTCGCGTCTCGCTCTCAAGAAAGCCGGCTGGAGCGTGGCCGACCTCGATCTCATCGAAGCCAACGAAGCGTTTGCCGCGCAAGCGCTCGCGGTCTGCAACGATCTCGGCTTCGATCCCGCCAAGGTGAATGTCAACGGCGGCGCGATTGCGCTGGGTCATCCCATCGGCGCTTCGGGCGCGCGCGTGCTGGTGACGCTGTTGCACGAGCTGCAAAAGACCGGCGGCAAAAAAGGCCTCGCCACTTTGTGCATCGGCGGCGGCATGGGTATTGCGATGTGCGTTGAGAGAGCTTAGCGAACTCAGCGCACATAAATAGGCGTGTATAACGCGCCGAAAAATAAGCTGCGTGGAGCGCGTTTAAGCGCGCACCAATCTCGCGCTAAAACGCCAGAGCCGTACGTTCAGCAGCACAGCAGCCACGGCTAAACCAATGGCGAGGCCCCACCACACGCCGGTGGGGCCCCAACCGATTGGAAAGCCGAGGGCCCAGGCAATCGGAAATCCCACGGCCCAATAGCTAAGGCCTGCGAGCAATGCCGGCCTGCGCGTATCTTTAAGTCCACGTAACGCACCGGCGGCAATCGTCTGCGCGCCGTCGAAGACCTGGAAAAACGCGCAGATTGCCAAAAGCCGCACAACCAAAGCAATCACCTCGGCATCGGAGGCGTCGTTGGGGTCAAGGTTGAATAGCAGTGCGATCTGGTATGGCAATGCCAAGATCGTTGCGGCCGAGATGGCCATAAATCCGACGCCCAACAGAAACGCAGCCGAGGCTGCGCGCTGTGCGGCAAGAGGATCTGCAGCGCCCATATGAAAGCCGACGCGCACGTTGGCGGCCTGACCAATAGCTAAGACCACCATGAACGTGGTCGAAGCGACGTTGATGGCTACCTGGTGTGCGGCCACAGATGTCGCGCCCAGCACGCCCATCATCAAAGCGCCTACCAGAAAGAAGACGATCTCCACGCCGGTGGTCACGGCGATAGGCCAGCCCAACACCGCCAGTTCACGTACGACATGCCATTGGATCGGCTGCGCCTCCCGCGTCACGTAAACGCGCCGCATGCCAGCGGTTGTCGCCGCCATCATGCCCCATATGGCGATCAATGAAGCTGTGGCCGAGCCGAGGTAACCCATTTCCGGCAGACCGAACTTACCGTGAATCAGGACGTAGTTCAGGAGCCCGTTGACGAACAGCGCGACGATGGCCACAACCATCACAAGTCGCGTCTTTCCCACTGCAGAAAGATAAGACCGCTGCACCGCGAGCCACATCGAAGCCGGTGTCGCGAACAATAGGATTTGTACATAACCCATGACATCGTGAGCCAGACGCGGCGGTTCACCGACAAGCAGCAACAGCGGCTCGGCCTTCCACAACAGCAGCATGAGCGGCGCGGCTGCCAGCGTTGCTAGAACAAAACCGCCACGCAGCAGTGCTGGGATTTTGCCGGTATCGCCCGCACCTCGCGCATGAGCCACCAGAATGCTCACGCTCATGACAAGGCCCTGCAACACGACGACCAGCGTGAAGAACATGGCGGAGCCGAGGCCGCCGGCTGCCAAAGCGTCGCGACCCAGGCCGCCAAGCATGACGGTGTCGGTCAGACCCATACCGATCTGAGCCAGTTGGGTGAGCGCCAAGGGTGCTGCGAGCCGGAAGGTCGCGCGCAGCTCGGGGCCGAAGTGAGGGGAGAAGAGAGGAGCTAACATCGCGAAGTCTTTCTTATCGGGTCCGCAGGGGCTTCTGAGCCGGGCGGTTTTCCAAGAAAGACCGCGTGGATCAGGTGATGCTTTGAAGCGACAGGCTACGGAAAGGTCGGCGCGCGCTTTCAAGCACTCGCGTAAGGGCAGCGTTAAATGCGCATTTGTTCGTCATATTCGCAGCCCTCCTTATGATTCGCAGGGTCATCCATTTGACCCGGGTGCCGGGTGGTACGCCTCAGGGGCGAGACTGTCAATCGCACTGAGGCGGATCGTGGTCGTAACATTGTTGTCGCTCGCGTGAGCAGCTGCAGCATAAATGCCGGTAACGCTTGCTCTTTTGTCATGCTTACCTGGCTTGCTGCGGGACGACTCCGCTCTATGATGCGGACCACGCACGCGATGATTTTTGATCGAACTTAGAAGGGGATGACAATGACTGCACGGGTAGCACTGGTGACCGGGGGAACACGCGGCATCGGCAAGGATATTTCCATCGCGCTGAAGAACGCCGGCTACAAAGTCGCCGCCAACTACAGCGGCAACGACGAAGCGGCCAAGGCCTTCACCGAAGTCACCGGCATTCCGGTTTACAAGTTCGACGTCAGCAAGTTTGACGCCTGCCAAAAGGCGGTCGCGCAAATCGTGAAAGATTTGGGCCCCGTCGACATCCTGGTCAATAACGCCGGCATCACCCGCGACGGCACGATCCATAAAATGGATCAGGACCAATGGCAGGCCGTGATCGATACCAATCTCGGCTCCT
>CAITZE010000346.1 GCA_903896775.1 uncultured bacterium | reverse complement strand
GGGGTTTTGCGCGGCGCGCGCCATCTGCGACGCCCACGGTTCCCAGCCCTTCTCCGGCAGCGGTGGGCGGCCAAGATGGTTGAGATTGAGCTTCATGTCCGGATAGCGTTCCGAAACTTTCAGGAATGAATCGAGTTGAGGCGGCGTATTTGGGATCGCCTCGAATACGAGCGCGGCCTTTGCGAGCAGCCCGATGGATTCGCTCACGCCCGGTAACTGCATCCAGTTCGGGTCCGGCTCGAAATTATTCAAATGCCGGACGCCTACGAACTTCTTGTGCGGTTTGAGTTGTTCCAGCGCGCGGGCACAGGCTGCGGGATCTGCCATTGGCACCCAGCCGACAACGCCGCGCACAAAATCGTACTGATGGGCCAGTTCGATATATTCCAGCGTCTCGTCGAAATCGTTGAGCGACTGGACCAGCATGGTGCCGTCAATGCGGGCGCGGCGCAGCTCAGGGATCATGTCTTCGGGCGTGAAGTCCCGCGCCAGCGAAGTTCCAAAGGATGGGGGGAACTTGTGTGACCGCCGGGCGGTCCACCAGAAATGGTGATGGGAATCGATGACACTCATGATGGAACTTTCCGCCGGTTCCTGCGCCGCGCGGGAACCCTCATGCTCCTAGCGTGACCCGATGGAACCCATCTGTAAAAGGCTCCGTTGGAATGTTTGCTATTCTCTGGAAACATTCATCGCCGGTGCGGCAATTCGTCTTCCGCGATTCAGCGGCCTTGGCTACTATCCGCCCGCATCGGCGAGAGGGAATTGTTAATGTCGGCTGGCGGACGGATGGCGACGGCATCGGAAGGCCGCGCGCGGCAGCCCGGTATTCCGGCCAAGGTCATTATTTTTGCGCTAGTGGCGGTCATCGTCATCCCGGGCATTTTCTTCGCCAGCTTCTTGTTGTTTCGCTACTCCCAGGCCGAGCGCGGTCGCTATGAATTGCAAAGCATCAGTGTCGCCAGTTCGGCAGCAGCAGTAATCGACGCCGAACTGATCGGCTTGCAGCGGACATTGCAGGCGATGTCGGTTTCGCAGTTCTTGGCCACTGATGATTTTGAGAGTTTCTACCGGCAAGCAATGGCCGTGAAGGCGCTCACCGGTGCGGATATCGGTTTGCGGCAACTAAACGGCCAGCAAATCGTCAATACCCGCGTTGCACCTGGCATGCCGATGCCATTCACGCCGTTCCAGCGCGACGACGAGGTGATTGAGAGGGCTGAACCAGTCGTTACGGATGTGTTTGTCGGTTCTGTGGCCAAGACCCCGTTAGTGGCGGTCGTCGTGCCGATCATAAGGGACGGCAAGGTGCGCTACTTGCTGCATATCAGCACGGACACCCAGCGGTTCTACGATGCGGTGAAATCAGTTGTTCCCGATGGTTGGGTGATCGGGGTTGCTGACCGGAAAGGTGTTTACGTCACCCGCTCGGAAAGCCATTCGGAGTTCACCGGCAAGCCGGGTGTTGCCGCCTATCTTGGGCGTGCGGACGCTCAGGAAGGCACCTTCGTAGGTGAAGGCGCGCTCGGCAACAAAGTATTGGTGGGTTATGATCATACGCATTTGTCGAGCTGGCTGGTTGCGGCAAATATCCCGCAATCGATAATCGAAGCGCCACTGACAAACGCCATACAAATCCTCATTGCGTTCGGCATTGCCGCGTTGCTGCTCGCCTCGTTAATCGGACTTTGGTTGTGGCGTTTCATTTCGCTCCCGCTCGCCCAACTCGCGCTGGCGAGCCGGAGCATTGCCGACGCACAGCCACCAAAGCCCTTGCATACACGGCTGCGGGAATTCATTGCCGTACAGAATGCGCTCTCGCTTGCCGCCGAACAGGTGCGTGCCAGCCGCGGTATGCTCGAAGCGAAGGTTACCGAGCGCACGCGAGAGCTTGAACTGACGAACACGGAATTGACCGAGCAGATGTCGGCGCGTGAAAAAGCCGAAGGCCAACTACGCCAAATTCAGAAGATGGAAGCGGTCGGTCAACTAACCGGCGGCATTGCTCACGACTTTAACAACATGCTGGCGATTGTGATTTCGAGTCTTGGCTTGCTGAAGCGGCGGCTAGAACGTGGCGATCAGGATGTGGCGCGCTTTGCGGACTCTGCGCTTGATGGTGCCCGCCGCGCGGCGACCTTGACCAGCCGGCTGCTTGCGTTTGCGCGGCAGCAGCCGCTCGCGCCTGAAGTGCTGGAGGTCAACCGGCTGGTGTCGGGCATGTCTGAACTTTTGCAACGTGCGATTGGCCAGACCGTCAAGATCGAGACCGTTCTCGGTGCGGGACTTTGGCGCGCGTTCGCCGACAGTGCGCAGCTCGAAAGCACCGTTCTTAATCTGTGC
>CAITZE010000345.1 GCA_903896775.1 uncultured bacterium | reverse complement strand
CCTGATCGCGGCGTAAAACTGTGGAGAATAACTTAACAAGTGCGTGCCGACCTATGGGAGAACCGCGGTAATACCAGGTTCCGTTGCGGTCTATGCGCATGCTAAAGTCGCCGCACAAATCTGGAAGCGACACAGCCTTGCCGTCCGCGGCTGACGTGGTCGGAGGCTGAGGCTTTGCCTCTCCGGTCTGTGTTTGGCGTTCCGTACTCATTACAACGATATATCTAAGCCTCTGAAATCTATAGGTGGAGCCAGTCTGTGAGCGCAACGATAACACAATCGAGTGGCGTAGTGACCCGAGCTGCCCAAGACGGCGCCGTGGCGGATATGGAACGTATCGCCGGCCTCATCAAGAGCGCCAAGAACGAGGTCGAACAGATCGTTTACGGCCAGGGCCAAGTGGTCGAGGAATGCTTGATCACAATCCTGGCCGGCGGCCACGTGTTGTTGATCGGCGTGCCGGGTTTGGCCAAGACCAAACTGGTGCAAGCCCTCGGCACTGTGCTCGGCATGGATGACAAACGCGTCCAGTTCACGCCTGATCTGATGCCCGCCGATATCATCGGTTCCGAAGTTCTTGAAGAAGATGCCGAAGGCCGCCGCTTCTTCCGCTTCATCAAAGGCCCGGTGTTCTGCCAGCTGCTGATGGCCGACGAAATCAACCGCGCGAGCCCGCGTACGCAATCGGCGCTTTTGCAGTCGATGCAGGAACACAGCGTCTCGGTCGCCGGTCAATTGCATCCGTTGCCGGAACCGTTCCACGTGCTCGCGACACAAAACCCGGTTGAGCAAGAAGGCACCTATCCGCTGCCGGAAGCCCAGCTCGACCGCTTCTTGATGCAAGTCGACATTCACTATCCCGACTTCGAAGCCGAACGTCAGATCATCGTGCGCACCACCGGCGCGGAAACGCCCGTTGCCCGCCAGATCCTAACCTCGAGCGACTTGGTCGCCGCACAGAAGCTCGTGCGTCAAGTGCCCGTCGGCGAAAGCGTCGTTACGGCGATTTTGAAGCTGGTGCGTTCGGGCCGTCCTGAAACCACCGACCTCCAAGAAGTCAAAGACCGCGTGGCTTGGGGCCCCGGCCCGCGCGCGAGCCAGGCTTTGATGCAGGCCGTCCGTGCACGCGCGCTGTTGCAGGGCCGCCTGTCGCCGTCGATGGATGACGTGTTGGCTTTGGCCAAACCAATCCTGCAGCACCGTATGGCGTTGAACTTCGGCGCCCGCGCCGACGGTCATACAGTGTCTGCTTTGATCGACCTTCTGTGTCAGCGCGTCAACGCCGGCTAAACCGTTTCTTTAGCCGCTGAGCGCCGCGGGGAGGCTGTCTATGAAAGTGGCCGACAAACGGGAAGAAAGTCATCGTCTGCGCGTGCAGGCCGATGCCATTTCCGCGACGCTGCCGTCGATCCTCGTTGCTGCGAAACGCATTGCAGCCTCGGTGACGATGGGCAGCCATGGCCGCAGGCGTGCGGGCGTCGGTGATAGCTTCTGGCAGTTCCGCCCCTATAATAAAGACGACTCACCGCAATCGATCGACTGGCGTCAGTCAGGCAAAGTCGACATGGTGTTCGTGCGCGAGCGCGAATGGGTAGCGGCACAGACCGCAGCACTGTGGTGCGATACATCGCCGTCCATGCGCTATCGCTCGTCGCCCAAATTGCCGACCAAAGCCGAACGCGCCGCCGTCATGATGCTGACGACCGCGGAACTTCTGACCGACGCGGGCGAGCGTATCTTGCGCATTTCCGGCGATGGCCGTCCCGTGCGCGCTGCTGCTGCCGGACGTTTAGCCGTCGCGCAGATGGCCGACGCATTGGCAGGCGAACTCATTTCAGAGCCGCGCGAAGACGCGCCGGAAATGCCGGCGTTCTCGAATGCTTTGCCGAGACATTCCACCATCGTGCTGTTCAGCGATTTCCTGGCACCTTTGGACGAAATCGCAAATGCGGTGCGCGCGCTGTCGCGCCTCGGCATCAGCGGCCACATGATGCAGGTCCTCGATCCCGCTGAAGAGACGCTGCCGTTTTCGGGCCGCGTGCGTTTCGTCGGCATGGAAAATGAAGGTGCTACGGTCATCGACCGCGCTGAGGAAGCGCGCGCCGGCTATATCCGAAAACTGAACGCTCATCGCGATGGATTGCGCGCGCTCGCCACATCGATTGGCTGGAGCTTCGGTTTACATCACCCCGATCACGCGGCACAGCCGGCCTTAGCCGCGCTGCATAACGCGATCACCGGCCATAGGCGTTGAGCCCAGCATGTTGAGTCTGGGTTTTATCTCTTTTGCCACGCCTTGGGCCTTGGCCGCCGCCGCGGCGCTGCCACTGGTCTGGCTACTCTTGCGCTTAACGCCGCCCTCCGTGCGGCAAGTCAACTTTCCAGCGATCCGCCTTTTGTTCGGCCTCGATCCAACCAAGCGCACCGCCGCGCACACGCCGCCGTGGCTGATGATTTTGCGCGTCGCCATTCTCCTCTTGGCGCTCATCGGTCTGGCCGATCCCGTACGCAACTTGCAGCAGGCAGACAACGACGGCCCGTCGGTCGTCGTGCTGGATAACGGCTGGGCGGCGGCAACGTCTTGGGATGATCGTATATCGGCCGTGCGCGGCATCCTTGAGAGCGCTGACCGCCGCAAGCAACCCGCAATCTTTGTGACCACCGCGCCCACAGCCACGGCCCCGACAGCCGCTTTGCAAATGGTGCCGGCGCGCGAAGCGCTTGCCGAAGCGTTGCAAGCTGCGCCGCAACCCTGGCCTACAGACCGGGCGGCGACAGCGCAACGCCTGAAAGATTTGAAAGTCAGCGGCGCGAATGTGACTTGGATCAGCGACGGCGTTGATAGCCCCGGCGCCAAAGACCTTGCCAGCGTCTTGCAAGGGTTCGGCCGTTTAACCGTGCTCGAGAATGACGCACTGACGACCCCGCTCGTACAGGTCCCGCCCGAGCGCACATTCGGAAGCGGAACCGCTAAAAACAGCGGCAGCACCACCAACGGCATCAATATCAAACTGTCGCGCGTTGCGACGATCGCCAGCCCGCAGATCGCCGAGACAGTGCGCGCCGTAGACGCGACCGGACAAGTCCTTGCGCGCGCGCTGGTCAACATTCCCCTCGGCAGCGGCGGCGGCAGCGCGACCATGGGCGTTCCTTCTGAACTCGCCAATCGCATTGCGCGTTTCGATGTCGAAGGCTTGACGACGGCGGCCACTACCGTCCTCGCCGATGATCAATGGCAGCGCCGCCCGGTTGGTATTGCGAGCGCCACCGCCACTGGCATCACCGTGCCGTTGTTGGAAGACGCCTATTATTTGCGCGAAGCCTTGCTGCCTTTCGCCGATACCCGCAGCGGCTCGCTCGCGGATTTGTTGAGCCGGCCTTTGGCGGTGTTGATCATGGCCGGCGGCGGCAAGATCCTCGATGACGAACTTCAGCAGGTTTCAGGCTGGGTCGAGAACGGCGGTCTTTTGGTTCGCTTTGCGGGACCGCGTTTGGACGGCAACGTCGATACGCTTCTCCCCGTCAAATTGCGCGCCGGCGGACGCGAACTCGGCAGCGCGATGTCGTGGGAAACACCGGCGCACTTGGCGCCCTTCCCCGAGACTTCGCCGTTTAAAGGCATGAATGTTCCGGACGACGTTACTGTTTCCTCGCAAGTTCTCGCCGAACCCGCGCCCGATCTTGTCAGCAAGACCTGGGCGCGTCTGAGCGACGGCACACCGCTCGTGACCGCGCAGCGCCGCGGCCGTGGCTGGGTAGTTCTGTTCCATGTCACGGCGACACCGGAATGGTCCAAGCTGCCGCTGTCGGGCTTGTTCGTCGATATGCTGCGCCGGATGGTGGATATCAGCCAAGGCGTGCCTGCCGACGGTTCCAACGAAGCCGCAGGCGCTTTGGCGCCCTTCTCCATTCTCGACGGGCGCGGCCGCTTGAGCCCACCGGCCGCCACGGTCATCCCTATTGCCTCTGCCGATTTTGCCACGACCGAAGTTGGACCCAAAACACCGCCTGGCCTTTATGGCCCCGCCGGCGCGACGCGCGCTTTAAATCTCGGCGCGCATGTCGGCGATCTGCAGCCCTTGGCCGGACTTCCGCTCGGCGCAACCCGCGCAACATTCAATGCTGTCGCGCGCGAACGTAGCTTTAAGCCTTGGTTCCTGACCGCATCTTTGCTGCTGCTGCTCGTCGATCTCGTCGTCAGCTTCGCCTTGCGCCGTCTGTTGCCCCAGTCAGCCTTGGCGAAAATCGGCGGGCTTTCGAAAGCCAGCACCGCTGCTGCACTCGTCTTGTTGCTTGGGTATGGAATTTCCCAAGCCCGCGCCGCAGATGCGTTGGGCCAACCGGGCGAAATCGATGCTGGCACCCGCGCCGCGATTTTAGAAACACGTCTGGGCTTCGTCGCAACGGGAACGCCCGATGTCGACCGTGTCGCGATCTTGGGCTTGAGCGCACTGACAAAAGTACTGGCCGACCGTACATCGGCGGAACTCGCCCAACCGGGCAGGATTGATCTTGCTTCACCCACACTAACCAGCGACGCTCTCTTGGGTTATCCGCTGATCTACTGGCGCGTGACGCCAACGCGCGAAGTTCCGTCTGCGAAGGCGCTGTCGGCCATCAATAACTATCTGCAGAGCGGCGGCATGGTGGTTTTCGATGCGCCGGATCAACCGGGCGCGATTGGTAACCCGAGCGGCGGCGGCGCGATTGCGCGCCTGAACCAGATCCTCGACGCCCTCAACATTCCGCAGCTGACGGGACTTGCCGACGATCACACCCTCAATCACACGTTCTACCTGATGCAT
>CAITZE010000344.1 GCA_903896775.1 uncultured bacterium | reverse complement strand
CGAGCAGACGCTCGGCGATGGCTTCCACGTCCATAGCGGCTTCGGAGGCCGGCGAGCGAATCAGGATCGGCGTCTGATGACGGATGCATTCCCGCACGCGGGCGTCGCGGCGGATGATGCCAGCTAAAGGCGGCGAGATTTTTAAGAATCCCTGGCAGGCTTTGAATAGCGTTTGATACGTGCGCTCACCTTCGCGGGTCGAGTTGGAAGCGTTCACAACGACGCGGATGTCGGTTTGCGGACGCTCCATCGTCGTGATCTTGATGAAAGCATAAGCATCCGTCAGTGACGTCGGCTCGTCGGAAGTTACGACGATGATGGTGTCGGCGGCCTTCGCCAGTTGGCGCACGGACTTTTCGACGCCGGCGCCGAGATCGAGGATGACGCGGTCATAACGCGAGGCCAGAAGGGCTAAGTCTTCGCCCATGATCTGCAGACGTGACAGCGGAATATTGGCAAGCGTGCCGGAACCTGAACGCCCAGCGATGACATCGAAACCACCCGGCTCGTATTGCATGGCAGCTTGGTTCAACGACAGTTTTCCGGCAATGACGCTGCCGAGGTCGTATTGCGGCATCAAACCCAATTGAATGTCGATATTGGCCAAACCCAAATCGCCGTCGAACAACAACGCGCGCTGTCCCCGGCGCGCCAAAGCATGGGTCAAGGTAATCGAGAAGAACGTTTTGCCGACGCCGCCTTTGCCCGAGGCCACCGCGATGAGCTTGCCGCGTTTCGTGCTGACAGCAGGGCGTCCGGCGAGGCGCGGGGTTGCGGCGGGTTGGGCGGCCGCTGCAGCGCGTAAAGCCGCGGGAGGCGGCGAATTCGTTGTCATCTCTTAACCTCGGACCGGATACCAATGGGACGCAGCACTTGCGCGGGTGGCTCTTCCACGCGCGGCTGAAGTTCTTCTTCGGGCGGCAGGATCAGCCGCGCCATCGAAACGGGGTTCACGGCACAAAGGCCGGTCGCGACGTGGGGGTTCAAGCTGACTTCGCTGAACATCAATTGTCCAGCGTCGGCCGCAGATAAAATGGCGCCGAGGCGGCGCGTCATGTCGAGGCGTGTCGCGAGCAAGCGCGTCGCACCCGAAGCGCCGAACGCTTCACCGATATCGGCCGCTTCTTGAGCATCACCGCCCGCCGCGAGCACCAAGATCGGTTCGACGTCGGCGGCATTCACCAGGGTGCGCAGGAAATCCATATCGTGCTGGCTGAAGGGATTAAGACCAGGGCTGTCGATGAAGACCAAGTCGTACTTCGACATCATGTCGTTGACGGCAACACCCAGGCCATCGGCGCCGCGCACTTGGCGCAAGTCGACTTCGAGAATGCTGATGAAGGCCGCCAGCTGTTCGACGGCGCCGGCGCGAATGGTGTCAGCGGTGATCACGCCGACGGGACGCCCAGCAAGGCGCGCGCGCGCCGCGAGCTTAGCCGTGGTGATGGTTTTGCCCGAACCCGGCGGGCCCACGAGCATGAAGGGGCGAGGGCTTTTGCGCTCGGGCAGTGGTGCGAAATCGAAGTGATCTTCAAGGGCCGTCGCACACGCCATCGTCGGCGAACCGACTTCCACGGCCATTGCGGCCTGAACCATCTTCTCGACGAGACGTGCGGGCGTTCCGTGATATTCGAGCGCGTCGCGCACGCGTTCGCCGAACGGTGTGGTGTCTTTGCCCGACAGCGCCCGGTTGATGTCTTCTTCGTCATTGGGGTCTTCAAGTGCCGCGGTAATGCGCACGCCTTGGCCGTCGGAGGACCGCTGCGTGGACACGATAATCGCGTCCTCGCCGAGTTCCTCGCGCACCATGCGCATGGCTTCCGCCATGGTCGGAGCGTTATAGGATTTTAGTCTCATCCCGCTTCCCACACCCGCGGCGTATCAGCCCGCCGAAGTCCCGCTCAGTCTTACAGTGTCAGAGTAGATTTTCTTTAACCCTGCCGTAGCCCCTACACCCCAAACCTAAATCTGCCCGCTAAATTTGACCGACGGTGCGGATCTTGGCTTTGGGATGGATCTCATTTTGCGACATTACCACTGTCATGGGCCTGAAGCGGTCAATAATTGAGCGCACATAGGGCCGGACGGACGGAGATGTCAGTAGAATCGGGGTTTCGCCTTGCATCGCGAAGCGTTCGAAGTTCTGACGCCCTGCCGAAATG
>CAITZE010000343.1 GCA_903896775.1 uncultured bacterium | reverse complement strand
TGTCACGATTGGTGTCGATCACGGTTTCGCTGAGCGCGCCAACTTTAGACGGGGTCTTGGAGTTGGTGTCGATCACGAACGGGCACCAACCAACAACCTTGGTTTGGTCGTGGCCGTTCTTGTCCCAAGCCGGGATATCGGCCCAGCTCGCGAGACCAGCGCCCGAGGTGTACATCTTGCCGTCGGTGGCTTGCATCAGGTGGTGCAAGCTGTTGCACATCGAGATGCCAGCGACTTGCTTGGTCTTCGGATCGTAGTTGACCAGGGTGGCAGTCGCCTTACCGGGCTGCGGCCAGTACTTGGCGTACGGGCTGGCGCTCGCTTCGCTGCAATAGGCCAGCTTCGGCGGAGCTTTCGCGGCTTCCTTCTGATCGCGATAACCACGATCGGTGAGCCAGAGGCGGTTTTCGCTGTCGAGCATCGGGTTGTGCGGAACGCCGGGCTGAGCTTCTTCCGGGTTGTCGATGATCTTCACGCCTTTGGTTTCGTCAACGCGATAGGCGAATTCCGAAGCTTCGTTCTTCATCGGGTTCAACACTTCGACATAACCGGAGAAAGCGGTGATGCCGTAGATGTTGCCGTTGGCGTTCGTCGTGGGGTTGTTACGGTCCGACGACACGAGGTCGTGGATGTAACGGCCGTTACCCCAATCCCATGACGTCAGAACGATGTTGCGTTCCACGCCTTGCGGACGCGGCGGGGCTTCCTTCGGCACTTCGCCCTTGGCGACGCGCTGCGTGAAGTCGGCGAACATGCCGAGACCGCGAGCGCGGCCATATTGCGACATGCGGTTGTTCATGGTGGCGGCGTTTTCGGCGCCGGTGTTGCCGACAGCCTGGTCGCCAGGAGCGCGGGCTTTAGAGATACGATCAGCCCAGCCTTCCGGGGTGTTGTCGAGCAGGGTGCGGGTGGTCTTGTCGCCCTGCTGGTGACACTGGTGACAGCCGTCCTTGAAGATCTGCAGCCATTGTTGCTGCGTCTGCAGGTTGGCGGCGATGCCGTTACCCTTGGGGCCGGTGCCCGGGAATTCGTTCTGCGCCGGGATCTTGTACATCGATTCCCAGTAGTTGGCCGGATAGTACTGCGCGGCGGCTTTTGCGTCGGGTGCAACAACGGCCTTCAGGTCGATGTTTTTGCCGGGCATGCCTTCGACGTGCGCCGAGTCAACGAGACCGTAGCCGCGGACCCAAACTTCGTACTTTGCCTTGGGCAGTTCGGGCAGGAAGAAACGGCCTTGATCGTCGGTGACGACGACTTTGAGGAATTTGGTCGGAAGGTCATGCGTTTCGGCAATAACCCACACGCCGGCTTCCGGACCTTTGGCGCTGGCGACAACGCCGCCGATGCCGTCCGCAGCCATCGGGACGCCAGATGCCGCCGCAGCAGCCATGCTCGCGTTGACCCAGGCGCCGCTCACGGCAACAAAACAAGTAGACGCACAGAGCGCCCTGATAAACTGCCTCTTCATAGTCTTTAACCTCCACATTGACCGCCAGGCCGGATGGCCCCGTGCGGTATTTAACGCCCATTTTTATAAGTTCTACTGCTCGGCAAGCATCCCAAACAGTACGGCTAGCCCATGACTGGAACTTCGCCTTTTTCTCGTTCGGCTTTCTGATTTTCTTTCTGGGACCGAAACGGTGATCGTCGTAGAAGCCGGGCCAGTCCCATCGCGGCTTTTATGACTGGCGCGCACTCTACGTTCAAAAACGCGTGATGCCAATATCCCTCAGATTGTGCAGCGCAGCACAAATAGCTCTCTATCAACGTAGAAACCCGCAGAATAGAGGCCTTTCTCTATGCTGCGGGTTTCATCGTCTGGTCTTAGCTCGTTAGCTTTGGCCTTAAATTATTCTTTAGTCTCGTTCCAGTGAGAGAACTAATGAGACAATGGATCAGGGCGCAGTTGGAACTTCACCATCGTCGGACCTGAGAGTCCGTCATCGCCGCCTTCCTCATGCCAGACCGGCTGTGAGGCGTAAGTTGCGTAGACTCCTTTGCCTTTCCAGCCTGCTTTAGCGTCGTCGATGCGGCCATCCATGCCACGGGTATGGAAGTCCATCGGATACGGCACGCGCATGATGGTCCACTTCTCGCTCGTCGGATTGAACGCGAGCAGCGAGTCGGAGTTCGATCCGGCAACAATCGGCGTGTCTTTGCCAAAGCCCATCGTGTCGTGCAGATCGACCCACATAAGATAGTGGAAGTCGGCCGAGCCGTTTTTCACGCCTTCATAGTTCGGGCCCGGCGAGTTGTAGTAGCTCCAGCCTTCTGGACAATGCTGGCCGGTCGCCGTCGGACCACTCAGCACTTTACACTTGGAGCGATCAAGTTTGCCTAAACGGCCCATGCCGAAGGCGGCCCAAGCGACACCCTTCGAATCCACCGACATGCCACGGATGTTGTAGCCCTCGTAGCTGCCATCCGGCAGCTTCGCGGCTTCGTAAGCTTCCGTGCGGCAGGTTTCCGGCGGATTGGTGCCGGGGCTGAACCGAATGATTGAGCTCGGCCACGGACTGGTCTTGCCGTACCACATGGAGCCGTCGGTCACGTCGACATCCTGGCCGTAGAGGAAGCCGCTGATGCGCGTGTCCTTCGTTGGATCGATCGGCTTGGCTTCGACGACGCTGGCCGTAGCCCCTTCCTCGCCGCCTTCGCCGCCACCGCCGCCGGCAGGTTTATTCCACTGTTCGCGGTCGGGCGTGATGACGACTTCGTTCAACGCACCGGCTTTGGACGGTGTTTTGGAATTGGTATCGAGCACCAAGGGGCACCATCCCGTCGCTTTCGCCTGATCGTGCGATTTGTCCCACTCAGGTACATCAACCCAAGACGCGACATTGGTGTCGCCGCTGATGAACATCTTGCCGTCGGTCGATTGCATCAGATGCTGCACGTTGCTGCACATCGAAACGCCGTCGATCTTGTTTGTCTTCGGATCCCAGACCACCATGGTCTGTGTGGCCTTACCCGGGATTGGGAAGTACTTGGCGTATTTGCTGACCGCTGCGTCTGTGCAGTAGGGCAGCTTCGGCGGCGCTTTGGCCGCTTCTTTGCGGTCGCGGTATCCGCGATCGGTGATCCAAAGTCGGCCTTTGCTATCCAGCATCGGATTATGCGGAACACCGTTATGCGTGGGATCGGGTTGATCGAGAAGATCGACGTTCTTGGTTTCGTTGACCCGGTACGCAAATTCCGACTGCTGCGCCGTAACCGGATTCAAGACTTCGACGTGACCCCACACACCGACGACACCATAAATAGGGCCGTTGGCGTTCATGGTCGGATTGTTGCGGTCGGTCGACACCAGGTCATGTGTATAGCGACCGTTGGACCAATCCCAAGCCGTCAGCACAATGTTGCGTTCCATGGCTTGCGGACGCGGCGGCGCGTCCTTGGGAATTTCGCCTTTGGCGACGCGTTGTGTGAAGTCAGCGAACATGTTGAGCCCGCGCGCACGGCCATATTGAGTCATGCGGTTTTGCATCGTGAGTGCGTGCTCGGGACCAGTGTTGCCGAGGGCTTGATCGCCGGACGCGCGCGCTTTGCTGATGCGATCAGCCCAGCCTTCCGGTGTGTTGTCGAGCAATGTGCGCGTGGTTTTGTCGCCTTGCTGATGGCACTGATGGCAGCCGTTTTTCAAAAGCTCTAACCACTGCTGTTGAGATTTCATATTTATGGCGATGCCATTGCCTTTGGGGCCGGTGCCAGGGAAATCGCTGGCAGGTGGGATCTTGAACATCGCTTCCCAGTAATTCGCGGGATAATATTGCGCCGCTGCTTTGGCGTCGGGCGCCTGCATGGACTTGAGTTCGATGTTCTTGCCGGGTACGCCTTCGACGTGAGCCGAGTCAACTAGGCCATAACCGCGCACCCAGACCTCGTATTTCGCTTTGGGCATTTCGGGCAGCATGAAGCGGCCCTGATCGTCAGTAACGACAATCTTGATGAATTTTGTCGGCATATCGTGTGTCTCGGCGATAACCCACACGCCGGCTTCGGGGCCCTTGGTCCCCGTCACGGTACCGCCGATGCCGTCGGCGACCACCGGCACTGCCGATGCAGCCGCCGCGAAACTCGCACTCACCCAAGCACTACTGACCGTAACAAAACACGTCGACGCGCACAGCGCCCTCAAGAATTGCTTCTTCATAGCTCTTGCCCTCTCCATGTGACCGAGAGACCAGGACGGCCTCGCGGCAGTCGATGAATTAAGTTCGCAGAACTCTTACGTAATCATTTTTGGAAACGCCGGCTTACCGGTATCGCGTGCGTCGTTGCCAAAGCTTCTCCCAAAACTCGGCGTGCGCCGTCATTGAGGTGAACCGATCCCCATCGGCCTGTATGACCGGACAAAGTCTACAGGAGAGCAATTACCGCTGCCAAGTTGGAAGCGAAGAAATCGCCAATATGCCGCTCTGCAGCATAAATCGGTGAAGGCAAAATGGGACAACACGCCGCCGTTACTCGACCTTCGCCCTCGTGGTGCGCTAGTCTCTCGCCCGGTCGCGTTCCGCCCTGTTGGGTGAGGAGAATGGGCGGCCCCCAGGGGGAAGGAAAACTTCATGAATCGCATGACTCGTAAGATCGTCGCCGCGGCGCTCGCGGTAATGTTGCTGCCGGCGGGCGCCTCGTTCGCCCAAATGCGCCCAGGCGCTAAGACCGAAAAGACCTATGGTCTCGGTCTGCCGCGCGACATGGACCAGCTGCTGATCGACGACAAGGACTATCCGGAGTTTCCGCTGAAAGCCGATCAGCAGGCTTATAAGGACCTCGACGGCTACCGCATTAAGGAAACCATGAAGAGGTTCACCGGCATCTCGCTGAAGAGCTTGGATGACGGCGAGCAATACTGGGGCCGCATTGCGGGCACCAAATACGACAAGATGACCACGGAAGCGATGGCTGACGAGTATCAGAAACTCGGCCTCACAATCCGCCGCGAACCTTTCACCATCAAGAAGCTCTGGTACCCGACGCATTGGGAAGCCAGCTACAAGATGGGCGACAAGGCCGGCAATCTGCTGACCACGTTCCCGATCAATGAAACCGTAGCGACCCCGAAAGGCGGCATTACAGCCGATGCGGTCTGGGTCGGCATCGGCTCCAACGCCGATCTGGTCGGCCGCGACCTCAAAGGCAAAGCGGTCTTCGTTTACAGCATCTTCGTGCCCGGTGGCCGCAGCCATTCGGCCGGCGACCGTACGCATCTCTTCAACTCCGACACTTTGGTCACCAAAGCCGGGGCTGCCATGATCATCAACGTCATGGCGGTTCCGGGCAACGGCCAGTTCAATCCCGAAGGCGCACCGACGGGCGCGGGTGCCGTGCCGACGATGACCATCAGCCAGGACGAAGGCTTCATGATCCGCGACATGATCGCCAGCGGCCAGAAGTTGCAGGTCAGCCTTAAGCTCGACATCGAAGAGCGCGAGAACGTCGCCAGCCAGAACATCTACGCCACGTTGCCGGGCAAATCGGACGAACAGATCTTCGTCATGACGCACACGGATTGCTTCTTCCAAGGTGCAATGGACAACGCGAGCGGCATGGCGACCGCGATCGAGCTTGCCCGTCATTACGCAGCAATGCCCAAGGATCAACGCCCGCGCACGATGGTGTTCGTCGCCACACCCGATCACCATCACGGCGAAACCGGCCGCGATTTCATGATCAAGAACTACGACTGGAGCAAGGTAGCGGTCGTGCTCAATGCCGAGCATACATCGCAAACTCTACTCTATATGTTGAACGATGGGATCATGACTTCGAACGCGGTCAGCGCGCGGCGCTGGTTCGCGAGTGGTAGTCCCGCCTTCCAACAGCTCGTGAAGAAGACACTGAAAGACTTCAATGTCTCGGTTTACAAGCAAGCCGAAGATCGCGCCGGTGGATCACTGGGTGCCGTGAGCCCCTACGCGCCGTCGTTCCATATCATCGACCACGTGATCTATCACACCACGCTCGATACACCCGAGCTGGTGCCGGCGGTGGGCCTGACCTATTCGGCCCGCGCTTTTGCGAAAATCCTCGATGAGACCAACAAGATGTCGATGGCCGACATCCGGGGCACCGCGAAACTGCCGAACCCGATCAAAGAGTAGTCACCGCTTCACCTAACAAAAACGGCGTAGGCCATCCGGTCTGCGCCGTTTTTCTTTGCGCGATCTCTAATAGTGAATCGTCACGATGAAGTTGTCGCCGTAAATGCCCAGAACGGAGCTGCGCTGGCCGGCAGGGATGCAGCCGTAGATGGGCACCGTGATGTTACTGTTGGGCGCCGGTGCGGGATCGCGAAACATTTGGGTGCCGTCGGTGCCGTTACCCCAAATCATCGTGCAAGCTGCATCGAGATAAAGATTGTACGCGAGCGGTGTGGGTCCTTGCGTCATCACACGCGTCAACGGAGACGCCGAGATGCCGTGCTCAAGACCAATAGAAATCGGCGAACTGGTCGTGCAGTTGTAAGTGATGGAACCGTTGCCGCGCGCAACGCCCGGCACGAAAGGATTGTATTTTCCGAATCGCAGCGGCGTGACGTTCAACCGGCACAAGTTGGCCTCGGCGCCGTGCGCGGTCGCAAGCATTACGGCGCCCAAAAGCGGCGCCAAAAGCAAGAAGGCGGCTCCCCTTATGAAGGCGATGCGCATGTCAGCTGACCAAGTTGAACTAAACGCTCGCGCGAGCGCGGAACGTTAATAAAAAAGCGGCACGTGCTGCCCTCATACTCCACGCTAGCTGGTACTGGCCCTGCAGGTAGGCTTTCGAAATAAAACTCGCCGTGTTCGCCAAGCGGCGATTTCTGGATCTCACCGGCCACAGTGACGGAGAGGTCGCCGTAAGCTGGGACGATGGCTTTGCCTTGAATATCCAATGTAACTGTTCCCTGAAAGGCCTGTAGCTTTTTGACGGGGAAAGCCACCACCGCCCCACCCCGATAAAACGGCGCAATTGTGCGATCGGTTTCCGCCACGCTGTAATCAAGCGGGATATCTTGCGGTTCGATGCCGATTTGATTGCCGTAATAACTCAGCAGACTGGGCACCAGAAGATTGCCATCGGCATCGGTTTTGCCAACATCCTGATGGGATAAATACCCCGTGACGCCGGCAAGGTCAGGCACGCGAATCAGACCATACGCGTCTTGGATCGGGCGCGTGAAATATGCATCCCCACCGATGAATGTCACCGCACCTGCAGCCGAGAGCGTTGTCGTGGTCTGACCCTGGTTGTGCATGGTGTCGACCTCATAGAGCCCGTAATGCCCTTGATATTGAACGTCGGCGATATCGACAGCACGTTGTCCAGCTGACGCTTGGGCGAGATAAGCCCACCCTTCGCCGACGGGCCGTGACTTTTGAACCTGCACAGCACCTGTCGCGCCGTCCCGGTCGTAATTGGCGGAAGCCGTGGTGGTTGTGTCGCGGCCGATGGCCATTGTCAGCGACAGAAACACGCCATTATCCGCCGGAGCTCCGACGGTTTTGCCGTGAGAGAGCGTGAGCGCCAGATTGAAACGGTCGGCGAGGCGCGTGGAACTGGTGAGGTTGATCTGGCGGTTGGTGCCCGTATCGCGGAATGTCTGTTCATTGGCGTTGAGCGAAAGATCTATCGCGCCTACGTGCGTGCCGGCAAAAGCGCTGAATTGATGAATCGCACGATCATCATCGCGGTCCAAACCGACCGTCGCATAATGGGGGCTCATATAAGTGTAAGCGCCGCCGACGCTGAACCGAACCGATTGATAGGCGTACTGCACTGAAGCCGAACTGCCAGGCGTTCCTTGCTGGGTGCTGCCGGCGCCGGACAGCGCGAGCGTGCCCACCGGCAATGTCACGGTTATTTCCGGGCCACCGGCGACTTTGTTTTTATCGGCGGCAACAAAGCCGCCCGCAGTAAGGGTATCGGTGAAGCCGTAACGATGGCGCGCAACACCGGCGAGACCGTCATAGGAGCCGAAGGACGATGCCCCCAGCTCCCGCTCGAAGCCAGCCGTATAGCTGAAGTCACTGAGGCCGCGTTGCAGAACGTGAGTATCGAGATAATACGGCGCGCCCAATTCTTGAGTCAGGCCGAAGGCGTTACGCACAACCACGCGGGTCGAGCCCGCACCTGAGAGGGCGGGCAAGTTCTGGAGATTGAAGGGCCCGGGCGGCAGATCGACAGTGCGCACCAACAAGCCGTTTACATAAACGTCCGCCGTCGATGGCGTATTGACGACACCGGCAAAGCGTTGGCCTGGGAAAGGTGTGAAATAAGGATTGATGGAGAAGTTCTTCGCATAACTAATGCCCGCGATCTGGCTCGCACCACCCAACACGCCGGCGTTGGCGATGGCATCGCCCAGAGTTAACCGCGTCAAGTTGTCGCGGTTGTCGATACTGAGGTTGGTATTGATGCGCTGAAACTGGCCGCGCGGATCGACGGAAAAAGTATCGTCGAAAAAGGCCTTTCCGAAACTCAAGCCCTGCTCGCTGAGAAGGCTGGGTTCGCGCAGGTCTTCGCTCGTGAGCGCGTAATTGATAAAGCCGGTGGTATTGTGAACGTATTCGATCTTCTCCGGCACGCTCGCAAGATCGATTGTTGTCGCCGCGAGAAGGGCTGGCTCGACAGTGAGTTCAAGTGCCAGATTGTCTTGGTCGTAGTGCGCCTTAATGTGCGGACCCAAAGCGTCCAGCCTTACATAGGCTTCCCCGCCGACATCCTGCGGCGTTCCTGGTACGTCGATCAATCCAGCTTCTTTGAGTGCGGACATAAGGATCAACACATCCTGACCATGGAGCAAGACACGCGCGGCACCTTTATCAACGCCGTTGACCGTCATTTGCAGTAACGCGGGCGTATCTGCGTCCGCGGCGATTGCACCGTGCGAAACAAAAGCCATAGCAACGGCGACAACGACTGAGCGGCGCCACACGCGGGCGGTATCGCGCATTCTTCCCGGCGGTTTGTCCGACGTCATATATTTACAGAGCCTAGCTGCAAGGATGCGGCTTTAAGGCTGCACCGGCTCGGGTGTATGCGGTTCAACGAATTTGGTGGCCCCGTCGCCGCAGGATCCTGCAGGAATCGCGACATGCGCCTCGTTGCTGGGTCCAATGTTTTGCGTATCGGTGGTGTCCTTGATGATCGCGGCGTTGGCTTTGCAAGCGTCTTTACCCAGCGCGACATGATACGTCCGCCTGCCACCGGGCAAAACGTACCAACCCTTTTGCGCGACATTGAAAGCCTCTGCGCCCGCGCCGGTGCCTACCACGCTTATGTTCTGCAGCACAAAATGCGCTGAGCCAGGATTTGAGACCGTGAATGCAAGAGCATCATGAGTCACAGAAGACTCGATATTGATTTTGGGCTGCGTGCCGGGCGCCGCTGTGAAAATCGGCAGCGTCATGTTTGTCAGCACCTGAATTTGAAGCTGGGCGGCAGAGGACGCAGCCTGCGGCAGCTCATGAATGATCAGCCGGTAGCTTTTTTCCACGACGCCGTCCAGGTGCTCAGAACCCAGCCGGATTTTCTTGTTGCCGCGCGCGGGCAACTCAAGCAGCGCGGGGAAAAGAACGAGGTCGTTAGTCGGCGTGAGAATAGTTTTTCCGTCTACAGATTCGGTCCATGCAGCGACGCTGATTTCAAAACGGGCCGGCGTATCACTTTCGTTAGAGAGCGTGACAAGCTCGGATGTATTTCCAGGCACGAGTGCAATCGTGGTGGGCGTCACCGAGACGGGCGTTGCAAAAGCCGGTGCTGCCGCCAGCGCCGCTATCAAAGAACTCGCCAGTAACCGCCCGATGGCGCGTTTGCCGAGATGTGCATGTGACATGATGGTTTTCACGGCTTCCTGAGAGACACCAAAATTTGATCGCAATAGTTTTATCGCAAGCCCGCGATCAAAGACTTCCTGAAGATATAATGGAGAACATCGGGCAATGTTCCCCAGGTGGTAGGGGAAACATCGCGGCTTTGCCGGAAATGATGCAGCAGAAATGATATGAGCGGAGAATTGCTTCCCCGCTCATATTTACTTTCGGGCCGAATAGAAGTTGTTCGGCAATTTATAGCGAGCGCGTTTGTTAGAACGCGACCGAGATCGTCACGGTGTCGTTGTAGCTACCGGTCGCGGGATTCTGCCCAGCCGGAACGCGACCGAAGGCGGTCAACGTCACGGGCGCGCCGGTTGACGTGATGGCTTGCGGCGCCGCCGTGTTCCATACCGTCGTGTAAGTGTTGTCGGTATAGATATCGTAGCCAAGGTAGTTGGTGCCGTTATTCAAAGCGCGCGTGGCAAACGTGGAGGCTTTGTTGTTGTTGTTACCTTGGTTCAAAGTCACGTTGGCATTTGTGCCGTTTGAGCAAGTGACTTGGATCGAACCGCTCGCCGTGCTGGCCGCGGTCGACGCGTAGCTACCAAAGCTCATGGTC
>CAITZE010000342.1 GCA_903896775.1 uncultured bacterium | reverse complement strand
CGCTGCGCGGCAGTGCGGCCGATGTGCAAAACCGGCTTACCGCATCGCCCGAGGGTCCCTCGCCGCGCGGGCCAGGCCGACCAAAGCTTGGCGTGGTGGCCCGCGAAGTCACACTTCTGCCGCGGCATTGGGATTGGCTGAGCGCGCAACCCGGCGGTGCTTCTGTGGCCTTGCGCAAACTTGTCGAGGCCGCGCGACGCTCAAACGATGGCGAGGATCAGGCGCGTCAAGCTCAGGAAAGTGCGTACCGCTTTATGTCGGCTTTAGCCGGAAACCGGCCTGGATTTGAAGAGGCTTCGCGCGCGCTCTTCGCGGGCAACCGTGCGCGCTTTTACGAATGCACGGCACCTTGGCCAGCCGATGTGCGCGAACACACGCGGTCACTGGCAGAAGCAGCTCTTGGTTAAGGTGGATTCTTACTCGGCCGGGCTGTGGGCCGAGTCAGTTGATCCCTGATGCACCGGCTTGCGCTGCACACGTTCCCGCAGACGTTCGAGATAAAGGAAAACGACTGGCGTCGTGTAGAGCGTCAGCGCCTGGCTGACGATGAGACCACCGACCATCGCCAAGCCCAAGGGACGGCGAAGCTCTGACCCGGGTCCGCTCGCGATCACCAGCGGAACACCGCCCAACAAGGCCGCCATACTCGTCATCATAATGGGGCGAAAGCGCATGAGGCAGGCCGAGCGGATAGCCTGGAACGGCGTGGCATTGTTCTCGCGCTGCTCTTTGATCGCGAAGTCGACCATCATGATGCCGTTCTTCTTCACAAGACCAATCAGCAAGATGACTCCGACAAGCGCAATCACCGATAGATCGTAGTGCGCGACCATGAGAATCAACAGCGCGCCGACGCCGGCGGACGGCAGTGTCGATAAAATTGCCAGCGGATAGATGTAGCTCTCATAGAGCATGCCCAAAATAATATAGACCGCGAGAATGGCAGCCGCGACGAGATAGGGCTGACTTGCAAGAGAATCCTGGAATGCCTTGGCCGTACCTTGGAACGTGCCGTTCATGGTCGACGGCATGCCCAAATCACTTTGAGCTTTATTAATAGCGTCGACAGCTTCGCCAAGCGCAACACCGGGCGCCAGATTGAACGAAATCGTAATTGCGGGGAACTGCCCTTGGTGATTGACTGCAAGTGAGCTGGTGGGACGCGTATCGAGTTTGACAAAGGTAGAGAGCGGAATCTGATTTCCGGACGTCGGCGACTTCACAAAAATCTTATCAAGCGTACGTAAATCGCCCTGCATCTCCGGCAAGACCTCGATAATGATTTTGTAGGTATTGATCTGCGTGAAGTATTGGCCGGCTTGGCGTTCGCCAAAGGCATCGTAAAGCGTATCGTCGATAAGCTGCGGCTGAATGCCAAACCGCGCCGCTTGATCGCGGTCGATGGTCAGCGTTGCCGTAGTCGCACCGCTTTGATGGTCGGTGGTGACGTCGCGCAGTTGCGGCAAGGCACTGAGCTTGGTCAGCAGCTTGTCGGAGAAATCCGTAAGTTCGTTGGTATCGACGTCCTGCAGCGTATATTGGTACTGCGTCTTACTGCCGCGCGCGCCAATATTGATATCTTGGTTGGCCTGCATAAACGTGCGGATGCCTTCAACTTGCGCAAGCTTCGGTTTAAGGCGGTTCATAATTTCTTCGGCGCTGGCTTTACGATGTTCGCGGTCTTTCAGCATGACCTGCATCTGGCCGGAATTCATCGCACGCGGGTTGTTGCCGCCGCTGCCGAGGTTCGTCCCCAGTTTTGCGATGTCAGGATCACTGGCAAGCACCTGGCGAACCAGATCTTGGCGCTTCACCATCTCGGCGAATGAGACGTCTTGCGCGGCTTCGGTATTGACCTGAATGCTGCCGATATCTTGCTGCGGAAAGAAACCCTTCGGGATAAGGACGTAAAGAACGCCGGAGGAGATCACCGTGATTACGAAAATGGCGAAGACTGTGCGTTGCCACGTCAGAGCGATATCAAGCGTCCGCTCGTAAAAATCCGACATGGATTTAAAGCCGCCCTCAATCCAACGGTACAAAGGCCCATGTTCCGTGCCGTGGTGCTTGAGAAAGCGCGAGCACATCATGGGTGTCAAGGTCAGAGAAACAACCCCCGAAAGCAGGATGGCGATGCACACCGTCACAGCGAATTCGTGAAAGAGACGTCCAATGATTCCGCCCATGAGCAGAAGCGGAATGAAAACCGCGCACAGGGAAAGACTCATAGAAATGATGGTGAAGCCGATCTCCGACGACCCTACCAACGAGGCTTCCAGCGGATCCATCCCATCTTCGATATGGCGATAGATATTCTCGAGCATGACAATGGCGTCATCGACGACGAAGCCCACGGCGATCGTCAACGCCATTAGCGAAAGATTGTCGACGCTGTAGTTAAAGATAGACATTCCGGCAAAGGTGCCGATCAGCGACAGCGGAATCGCGAGGGCCGGAATGATCGT
>CAITZE010000341.1 GCA_903896775.1 uncultured bacterium | reverse complement strand
TTCCACCGGGCGACGAACAGCATCCGCGCGATGAACACGGCCAGCCGGTTTACGATCCCGGCGTAACGCTGTTGGAAACCTGGCGCGCCATGGAGCGCCTGGTGGACGAGGGCAAGTGCCGCACGATTGGTTTATCCGACATCCGTTTGGGAACGCTGAAGGAGGTTGTCGCGCTGGCGCGCATCAAACCGGCGGTGGTGCAGGTTGAGTCCCATCCGTATTTGCCCGAGTGGGAGTTGCTCGACTATTGCAAACAACAGGGCATTGTCATGACGGCCTTCGCGCCACTGGGACACGGCATGGAGCCACGTGTGACGCAACATCCCGTCATCACCGCTATTGCGCAACGCCTGCAGAAAACACCAGCGCAAGTCGCGCTCGCGTGGGCCGCGCAGCGCGGCACCGCGTTCCTGACCACATCGCGTGACCCCGATCATATCCGGGGAAACTTCGAAATCTCGCCGCTGCCCGCTGATGCGCTGCGTGAGATGAAAGACAATATTAAAACCGCGATCCGGTTTAATGCGGTGGTCGAAGGCGGTGTGCCGGGCTTTGTGCCGCGCCCATCCGGTGATCATTGACCTCGCGATGGGTAACCGGCGTTCCCAATCGAAAATCAGCCCAACAAAACCAGCGGTAATCCCAGCGCCATGATAGCGATGCCGGTGACCTTGGTCCCAGTCACAGCTTCCTGGAAATAGGCCCGGCCCAGGATTTGGGCGCCGATCAGGCCGACTGTGCGCTTGAACAGCTCCACCACGGCCACCAGGGTTATTTTATAAGCCGCGAGCTGGAGGCCGTAGCCAAGGCCGGCCGTGAGCGCCACGCCGATCAAGGGTTTGACGGCTTCGCGCGGCAGGGCGAGACCCCGGAATCCCCGGCTCGCCATGACCCAGCACCCTGCCGCCGTCCACAGGATGATCAGCTGAATACAGCCGTGTAGGCCGACAGCCGCATGAGCGAGGCAGAGCTTGTCGACCGGCGGGGTCATGGACCACAGCAGTACGACACCGGCCATAGGCTTTGCGCCGGGCAGGCTCGCGAAACTGCGCCAGACCAAAATCGGGTGGAAGCCGCCGCCGGCCGGAAGGTAAAGCGTGAATAGGCCCGCGGCGACAAACAGAATGCCGGCGGTTTGCATGAGGGACGGCCATTCGCCCAGCATCACGCCGCCGAGGATCGCGGTCAGCACCGGCACCAAGGCCAGCATGGGAATCATCAGGCTGAGGGGCGAACGGCGCACCGCGACGATAAAGAAGAAGTTCGCGCCGAGACCTAAGACCGCCACGGCGAGGCCCGGCAGAATGTAGCCCGCGTCAAGATGGACATCGCCGCCGATGGCCGTCCAGGTCGCGAGAACCGGGAATTCAAAACCGAAGGCGTAAAATAGAGCCAGCGGCACCGAGGCAATCGACGGCACGGATTTGCGGAAATAGTCCGAGCACGAATAAGACACCGCGCAGGCAAGGCTGAGCGCGAAGGCCGGAAAGCTGAGGGCGAAAGCAAAGTCCATGAAACCCCAAAGTCTATGAATACTTTGCCTCACATACCGGCCCCCGACAGGCAACCCCTAAAGCAAAGCGCGGGGTCGGTCTTCTTTGAGCGGGCCTTGATCGGGTGCTGTGTTATCTCCGTGTTGCGCTTATAATCGCCGAACCTTTCCGATTAATTCTCCGGAGCCTTATGTCCGACTTTTTGAGTGATCTGCGCGAACGCGCCGCTTCAACCTGGACCACACTGTATGATCGGATTACGGGCGTGCGCACGGGGCGCGGTGAATCCCTGGTCGATAGCCGCTATGTGCCGTGGATCGTCGCGACGGTTTTGGTGCTGCTGCTGGTCTATTATCCGATCGGCATGATTCTCAATAACCGCATCGACGATGATATCGCGCTCACGCCCGCGCCGGAATACGACGTTGCCGGCGGCAGCAAGGCCATCGCCATCGTCGAGACGCTGGTGTCGCGTGAAGCCGATCATTGGCTTCCCAATGCGCCGTTCTGGCATCCGGCGGCGGCGCTCGACAATGCGCCGAATTTTCAGCTGGGCATGATGTATGCGATGTCGCGCTTTGTGCTGGAGGCCGGCGATTTCCTGGGGCGTCAGCGCGGCTCCAGCGGCATCGACAATAATCTCGATAAAGCCGTGGGCCTTCTGAAGTACGACGGCACCACCTGGTATTGGGGTCAGGGCAATATCATCCCAAGGCCCAAGGCCGAATCCCAATACCGCGACGCCGTGGATTATCTCGCGGCCTATAACAAGGACGTAGCGGCGGGCAAAGCCACCTACGACAAACGCGCTGATAATTTGATCGCGTTTCTGGACCGCGCTGCCGCCGATCTCGGGTCCACCAGCGCAGCACTTGATGAGCGCGCGCAAGCCGGTGGTGGCTATTTCGATTTCAAAGCCGACGACGTGTTCTATGACGCCAAGGGCAAGCTCTATGGCTACTACATGATCCTGGACGCGCTGGGTCAGGACTTCGATGTCGTGCTGAAGGAAAAACAGGCCGGTGATATCTGGGCGAATATGTTGAAGTCCTTGCGCACGGGCGCTTCGATGAATCCGCTGATCGTCGTCAACGGCGATCCCGACAGCATGACCATGCCATCGCATCTGCGCGCGATTGGGTTCCCGTTGTTGCGCGCGCGCATCCAGATGCGCGAGATCGAAGACGTCTTGCAGAAGTAGGAGCTTTGATGTCCAAAATCGTGAAGACCGAAGACGAGTGGCGCAAAGAACTGACGCCGGAACAGTTTCACATCCTGCGCGAGAAGGGCACCGAGCGCGCCTTCACCGGCCCCTACAACGACTTCAAGGGCCAGGGCGTTTTCAAATGCGCGGCCTGCGGCGAGCCGTTGTTTGAAAGTGCGACGAAATACAATTCAAGGTCCGGCTGGCCGAGTTTCTACGCGCCGCTTGACCCTTCGCATATCGACGAACATGTCGACAAAGCCCACGGCATGGTGCGGACCGAAGTCACCTGCGCCAAATGTGGTGGGCATCTGGGGCATCTGTTTCCGGACGGCCCTGCGCCCACCGGCGCGCGCTATTGCATCAATTCCGCGTCGCTCAAGTTTGATGAGGCCAAAAAGAAGGACTAGCGCGCGAGAACATCTCGCCGGCGCAACCGGCGTTATGAACTCCGCCCGCGTCAATCGGAAAATTTTCACGACTTTCGCCGACGCCGCTTGCGGCCTGTAACTGTCTAGGTATTCTGCGCGGGTGCGATGTCCCCCATCGCTACGGATATAAGGGGAGGGGGACTTCGGGTTCGCGCCGGCAACGGCTGCGGGACCGAAGAAGATAAGAAAAAAGGGCGCGGCCGGGGGGCTGCGCCCTTTTTACTATACCTAAACTGCTAGGCAGGCCTTGATTTGCGAACACATTTATCATCCATCCCGTTAAATGCAGTCACAATAGTGTCAGTGAATATTGCGTCTTTTTTTGTTGGATCGGCGTGCAGCTCCAATTTTCGGCAAAATTCGGATCTATATCTGTCGGTATCATCCGAGCCATCATATTCAATCCACCCCCAGCAATAGACTGCTCCTTGCCCCTTCCACGCTCTGATCAGATCGTCAACCTCCACTTTGACGCGGGAGTGAAGTGTCTGGCCAGGTGCACAAACCCCCGCTTCTGTATCGCCCACACTAGTGTCGGCAAAGTCGATGGTTTCGGGGGTAATACTGCCAGGGAAGAATCGGGTACTAATTATGGTCTGAACGTTCTGAGCGGGCGTCTGCCCGCTGTTTTTCCAAATATACGTCCAACGCCAATAATCTATCGTATTTGGACGACCCACTGGATGCATCCAAGAGTATTCATAGCGATCTACAAAAATGTACGGCCTCAACTGGCGTGTTGCCGTTTTTTCAGCACCCTTGACCAAATCACGGGTTGCTACCCATAGAAGGAACGTAAAGAAAGCAAGAAGTGTGTCTGTAACTTTTATGCG
>CAITZE010000340.1 GCA_903896775.1 uncultured bacterium | reverse complement strand
GTCGCTAGCCGTTGTTTACGACCGACTCAATCACACGCACAACTACAAAGAAACCGACATGGGACGCGTGCAAATATTGAATTGGGAGGAGGCATACGCATCGCAATTCAAGGACATGGGATTTCAAAAACCGCTGGCTCTGCAGGATTCAACTCATCCATTTGAAGATGATGAAATGCTTAGAGCCTACTACCGTGTAGATGCTGCGGGTGTAGGAAAACCGCGCCTTATTTACGTGGAAGACAGGTCCTACGGCGGACGCGGTAGCTACTCTACAAATATTTTGATTTTTAAATCTGGTGCTGACGTAAGTATGGAGGAGTACTCTTATCCCAACACTACGTCCAATGGACGCACCGAGATAACGGAAACCGCCGAGAGACTTGCCCCAGCTACAATCGATCTGGGCGTTTTATTTGGCGGAGCGCCTCCCGGACCTAATGTGTATAGAAGCGTTGTTCTTCCGTATTTTCTGCAAAAAGATTCAACTGTGAATCAAAAGTCACAGCCCGCTTTGGCGCGCCCGGGGCTTGAACTCGGTCTTGATGGGGCAATAGTACAAAGAGTATTTCAATATCGCGGACAAACAATTTTTACCGCCCGTGATCTCGGGGGCCTCGGCGTTGCCGTCGCGTATCGATTTACTCGCGCCGCAAGAATTGACGATATCTGCTATTTTGCATCGTCACGTGCGCTTGAGTTTTATCGCGTAAAGGGATGGAAATATCCGTGAGCGTTTTTCTTTAGCGCCTGTACTGCTCCTCCGTCACCTTCTCCATCCACTCGATCATCTTGCCGTCGAGCGCTTCCTGAATCGCGATATGCGTCATGGCCGTTGTCGGCGTGCCGCCGTGCCAGTGACGTGTATTGGGTGGACAATAAACCACGTCGCCGGCACGGATTTCCTCGACCGGCCCGCCTTCGATTTGCGTCCAGCCGCACCCGCATACCACCACCAGCGTCTGACCCAAGGGATGCGAGTGCCAATGGGTGCGCGCACCGGGTTCAAACGTCACACTGGCGCAGGTAAAACGCGCGGGTGCCGGCATCTCCATCAAGGGATCGAGGCGCACAGACCCAGTGAACCATTCCGGCGGACCTTTGACCGACGCCCGCGTGCCGTTGCGTTTAATAAGCATTGTGGCCTCCGTTAGCGGTTCACATTAGCGATTCACCATCGCCTGAATATGCGCCGGATACCGGTCGCCCTGCACCGGCACCGCTGCAATCGCGGCTTCGATGTCGCGCAGGTCTTCCGCACTGAGAGACAACGCCGCCGCGCCCAAGTTCTCCTTGAGACGCTCCAGCTTTGTGGTGCCCGGGATCGGCACGATCCAAGTCTCGCGCGCCAACAACCACGCGAGTGCGATCTGCGCCGGTGTCGCGTTTTTGCCCGCGCCAATCTCACGCAGCACATCGACCAAGCGTTGATTGGCTTTGCGTGCGTCTTCGGCGAAACGCGGCACGATGTTGCGGAAGTCGCCGGGTGTGAATTTCGTCTCGGTCGTGATAGCGCCAGTGAGGAAGCCTTTGCCCAGCGGGCTGAAGGGCACAAAGCCGATGCCAAGTTCCTTCAGCACCGGCATCACGCTCTGCTCGGGCTCGCGCCACCACAGCGAATACTCGCTTTGCAGCGCCGTCACCGGCTGCACGGCGTGGGCGCGGCGGATGCTGTCGACACCGGCTTCCGACAATCCAAAGTGCAAAACTTTGCCCTCCACGATCAAATCCTTCACCGTGCCCGCCACATCTTCGATGGGCACCGCCGGATCGACGCGATGCTGATACAGCAAATCGATGCGGTCGGTTTTGAGGCGCTTTAACGAGGCTTCCGTCACGGCGCGGATAGTCTCGGGCCTGCTGTCCATGCCCTCGGTGTTGCGCGCGTTCTTGAATCCGAACTTGGTGGCGATAACGACCTTATCGCGCACGCCCGCCAGAGCTTCGCCGACCAATTCCTCGTTGGTGAAGGGGCCGTAGACTTCCGCCGTATCGAAGAACGTGACGCCCTGCTCATAAGCGCTGCGGATCACGGCGAGCCCTTGCGCCTTCTCGACGGCGGGGCCCAGCCCGAAACTCAAGCCCATGCAGCCAAAGCCAAGGGCTGAGACTTCTAGTCCGTTTTTGCCTGGGCCGCTATTGCCGAGTTTGCGTGTCTTCATGGCCGCCTCCTGAAGGGAACAACAAGTCTAAAGCATAGGCCCAACGCGGCTTTGTGATCATCTTTAATATGCCTGTCATTATCTCGGGCCACACATCGGCCCACCTCGACTCCCGGCCCCCTAACCCGTTAGGCTCGCGCCCGGGATCAATCCAGGGAGGACACCATGACCCAAGACCAATCAAACTTCACACGCCGCGACGCCGTGAAGACCTTAGCCGTCGGCGCAGCCGCGCTCGCCGCCACCAACACCCTCGCCCCGCGCGCCTTCGCCGCGGCTGCCGCTGGCCCGTTCCCCATGGCTTCGGGACATAATCCCGGCGCGCACTGGGAATGGTGGGACAAGCCGCAAGACGCCGGCTTCACCAATGATCTCTCGAAAGTGATCGAGACGCTTTACCCGTTGCCGACCACGTCGTTCATGGTCATTCGCGGCGGCAAGGTCGCGAAGAGTTACGGCTGGCTCGATCAGGTCAGCTACCTGGCCTCGTCGCGCAAAAGCCTGATGTCGATGCTCTACGGCAAATACGTCGCCAACGGCACCATCAAGCTGAAGGCCACCATGGCCGACCTCGGCATCGACGACATGACGCCGCTGACGGCTCAAGAGAAAGAAGCCACCGTGCAAGACCTGTTGATGTCCAGCTCGGGCATCTACACGCCGCAGGGCAGCCCCGGCGGAGATCAGAACACGCCGAAGCGCGGCACCTACAAACACGGCGAGCACTTCCTCTACAACAACTGGGATTTCAACGTCGCGGGCGCGGTGTTCGAAAAGCTCACCGGCAAGACCATCTTCCAGGCGCTGCAAGACGATCTCGCCACGCCGCTGGGCTTTGAAGACTACGATATCAAACGTCAGCACATGCTGGGCTATGTACCGGCCACCTCGAAGTTCAAGGCCTATCACCTGTTCCTGTCGTGCCGCGATATGGCGCGCGCCGGCCTGTGCATGATGAACAACGGCAAATGGAACGGCAAAGAAGTCGTGCCCGCCGCCTGGGTGAAGGAAAGCACGGCGACCCACGTCGTCGAAGCCAACAAGGAACACGGCTACGGGTATCTGTGGTGGCTGCCGTCCCATGGCCGCACGACGCCGGAATGGGAAGGCTCCTTCCAGGCCGACGGCAACTACGGTCAATATATTGTTGTATTGCCGAAGCTCGATCTGGTGGTCACACACCGCCGCGCCGTCACCGACGAGTTCGCCATGGCGCGCAATGCGGGTGCGACCAACGCCAGCCCCGCGGGCGGCGGCGTCGATATCTTGAAGATCGTCGATCAGGTCGTGGCTTCACTCAAAGCCTAAGCCAGCATCACGTTAAAAAGAAAACGCCCGGGTGAAAACTTGGGGCTATAGCGGCCCCCTCCTTACGGTGGGGGCCGTTTTCTTGTACGCGGATTGTTATTACTAAATTCAAATACGACCAAAGATAAAGTGCCTTATTATTTGGCGCCTTTAGCCAACCACCGATAAAGATTGGCAGCTGTTGCCGTCGGTTTTTCCGATATCGCGGCCAGAAGGCGCGTCGACCATTCACACGCAACATGGTTAGCCACGCTCATAGCCACCGGATTGACGCGAACCGCTCTGATGCGATGAGCCCTGATGCCCACTACTCTGGTGACCATGATCCCAGCCGCTGCGATCGAACGCGAAGGCCGGCGCGGCGCTCACCGCCAGAACCAAAGCCGTCGTCGCCGTGAGCAGAAGTTTCTTCATAACCGTCCTCCGAATGAACCTGATGATTCACTCTAGCCGTGGAGGATGTTTGAACTACGGCCCGATTGCGTCAAATGTGCAGCAAAGCCTGTATTTACTGCAATCAAGGCGATGGGAGGCCGCGAAAAACCAGCCCTGATATAGGGCTTATTGCGCCGTATTCAACTGCGGCAATATCTCGCTGTCCAGCCAGTCGCCGATGCATTCGGCCAGATGGGCGTGCAGCTTCGAATTCGGATGGCTGCCTTCTTTCAGCATGTATTCTTCCGGGTCCGTGCGCTCGAGCCCGCTGCAATCTTTATGCGGAAAATCCATGCCTTCGAAGACTTGCGCGGCCGTCTGGCTGCGGTCGTCGAGTGTGACGGCAGCGAACATCACGCCTTTGCGCTTGGCGTATTCGTTCATCTGCTCCAGCACTTTGCGCGTTACCGGCACGGCTTCGTCGGCGGTGTTGTAGACCAGTTTTTTCAGCCACGCGTTATGCAGCGCCGTCACCAGCGCCGAGTGGAATTCCAGCGGCCAGAATCCAATCGTGCGGAACGGGCGGAAAATGAAGTTGCCTTCCTTGATGCGAAAATGCGGCGGCGAAATGTAGTGCCCTTCGGAATCCGAGATCGCATAGATCCACGACTGGTCCGAGACGTTGCGCAAGATATGCGCGTCGTCGAACGCCAGCAAAATCAATTTTGGTTTCTGCGCGCCGTAGAATTTCTCAAAGGCGCGGTCGGCCAGCATCAACGCCTGCACGGTGGAATACCCGCCGGTGCCGAAGTTCTCAAAAGACAATTTCGGAAACCGCTGCGACAACAGATAGGGGAAGGATTCCTCGTCGCGCACGCCGTAAGACTGCAGGTTGCTGCCGCCCACCAGCATGATGGGGGTTTTGTCCGCCGCCAGTTCCGTCGGCAGCGACGCATCCGACGGCGCACGCGTCGCACGGCGGCCAAAGCTCCAGAAGGTCATGGGCACATGATCGCCCTCGAGCGCGCGCGAGGTGCCTTCTTTATTCATCCAGCCCAACTCAGGGTCCGGCACCGACCAGGTGGTATCGGTGCCCGGCACAAAGAATGGATTGATGCGTAACGTGCGGGGCTGGAATCCCACCAGGCGCAGGCCCTCTTCGGCCGCACCCAAACACACCGCCATCACGACGCAAAACAGGATGAAGTTTTTCATAAGGGCATTATAGCAATCACAAATACGGCGTGAACAGCCGTGCGAGGTTATTGCGCAGGCGCACAAGGCGCGATACCGACAGCACCGATTTCAGCGATACCAGCGTGGCGTTATCCTGCATGGCCCTGAAATGCGCGCCCAACTGCTGGGCCACCTCGACATCGTAGCACTCCAGATTAGCCTCAAAATTGAGGCGCAAGCTGCGCTGATCCCAGTTGCTGGAACCGGCCATGATCCAGTTGTCGTCCACCACCAGCAGTTTGCTGTGATCGAAGGGCTTCGCCCCCATATAGATTTTGATGCCGTGTTCCAGCAATTCCTGGAACTTCGCGCGCATGGCCCAGTCGACCGTGCGGATATCGCTTTTGGCCGGGATCACCACCCGCACGTCGACGCCGCGGAAGGCGCAGACCGACAGCGCATGGGTCAGCACATCGTTAGGCAAAAAATACGGCGTCAGGATATGCACACTTTTCTGACTGAGGGCGAGCGCGCCCAGCAAGATCCACAGCGTGCGCTGGAAGGCGTTGTCGGGTCCGTCGGGCACCACGCGCGCATACTGGGGCAGCGTGTTGGTGGCGGGATCGCCGTGATGCATCGGCAGGCGGATTTCTTCGCCGCTCGCAAAGCGCCAGTCTTCCTCGAAGATGCTGTTCATCTGTTCAAGCACAGGCCCGCTCACGCGGAAATGCAGATCGCGCACGTAAGCCTTGGAGGCATCGTAATTGCGGGTGATGTTGGCCCCGCCGATGAAACCCACTTTTCCGTCGATCATCATGATCTTGCGGTGGTTGCGTAAATTCACCACGGGCAGGAATTTGATCTTCTGCGGAATGAACCGCGCGGTGGCGATGCCAGCCGCCGCCAACCGCTTATCGGCGGCGCGCGACTTGCTGCCGCTGCCGATCTCGTCCACCAGCACATGCACTTTGACGCCGCGGGCGTGCGCCGCCGTTAGGGCTTCGATGAATTTCAAACCCACATCGTCGCAATCGAAGATGTAAACCGACAACGCGATGCTGGTGGTCGCGGCCTCGATAGCGGCCAGCATGTCGGGGAAGATGACCTCGAGCCCGATCAAGGGTGTGACGCGATTGCCGCCGACAAAAGGCGCGTCGTGCACGGCGGTGTCGTATTGCACAAGTTGGCGCTGTTGCTGCGTCGGCACATCGGCGAAGGGCAGCACCGGATCTTTGAATTGCGGCACATAGCGCGCTTTGTGCCCGCGCACACGCCGCGCGCGCCGCTGCACGCGATTG
>CAITZE010000339.1 GCA_903896775.1 uncultured bacterium | reverse complement strand
GGTATCGATAAGACTGACCTCCGTGCTCGGCTTGCAATCGGTTTTTACGATGCCTCTAAATTAGGGCAGGGTCTAGGTCGTAAAGTTGTCCATCTCGTACTGAGACACGCTTTCGCCGACTTGGGGTTACATAGAGTTGATCTGCGGGTGATAGAATATAATCAACGCGCAATTCGTTGTTATCAACGTTGTGGCTTTATTGAGGAAGGTCGGGAACGTGAAGCGGCGCTCGTCGATGGTCAACGATACGATGACATAATTATGGGGATTCTCGCGAGAGAACACGTGTTCTCTGCCGTGTGATTCGCCCCAAACAGAGCATTAGACTCGCGCTTCACTCTAGCGCGATAATAGATTCAGTCCGCCTTGCACCCATTAGGAACTCCATATTCCCCTCCGGCCCAGTAATGGGGCTCTGCGTGACACCTGCCACGCGCCAACCCGGCTGATCGTTCATCCATGCCGCGATGATCTCGCAAACTTCGGCATGAAGTGCTGGGTCGCGCACCACACCTTTTTCGCCGACGCGGTCTTTGCCGACTTCGAATTGAGGTTTGATCAGCGCAATCAGCCATGCGCTCGGCGCGGTCAAGGCCATGGCGGCGGGGAGAATGGTACGAAGGCCAATGAAGCTGGCATCGCAGACCACAGCACCGATCGTATCCTGCACGATTTCTCGGTCGAGCAGACGCGCATTGGTGCGCTCCAACACCACCACGCGTCGATCGATGCGGAGCTTGTGCGCAAGTTGTCCGTAACCGACATCCACGGCATAGACTTTGGCCGCGCCGCGGGTGAGAAGAACATCAGTGAAACCACCGGTCGAAGCACCGAGGTCGAGACAAATTCGTCCCGTAGCATCAAAGCCAAAATGCGAAAGGCCATGCGCGAGCTTCAAACCGCCGCGCGATACCCAGGGATGCTCCGCACCGCGCACCGTGACTTGCAGATCAGCATTCACCTTAGCGCCCGGTGATGTCAGCTTCTGTTCGCCGCTGAACACGACACCGGCCATAATCAACGCCTGAGCTTTGGAGGCTGCCTCGGCGAGGCCGCGCTCCACCAGCAGTTCATCAAGACGGATTTTGGGTGATTTCAAACCGGCGAACCGGTTCAGGCCCGAACGGGCTTTTCGCCCGCAAGGCCGACGGTGGCTACACCCAAAGCCTGCAAGGCGGTAACGGCAATATTCGGTGCCGTAAGGCCCGCGGCCTGCAACTGATCCTCGGGTTTCATATGCTCTAAGAATACGTCCGGCATCGTCAGCGTGCGGATCTTGAGGCCCTTATCCAGACGGCCTGCCCAGGCTAGATGGTGAAGTACAGCCGCGCCAAATCCGCCTGACGAGCCCTCTTCCACCGTAATGAGGACTTCGTGGTTGTCGGCAAGGCGATTGAGAAGTTCGGTATCCAAAGGCTTGGCGAAGCGTGCATCGGCGACGGTTGTGGAAAGTCCACGCGCGGCTAAATCGTCGGCCGCCTTAAGGCATTCCGCGAGACGCGTGCCAAGACTGAGCAGCGCGATTTTGTTGCCTTCGCGTACGATGCGGCCTTTGCCGATTTCAAGCGGCGTACCGCGCGCCGGCAATTCAAGCCCTATCCCCTCCCCGCGTGGATAGCGGAGCGCGATAGGTCCCGTATTATGCGCGGCGGCTGTCGCCACCATGTGCATCAATTCTAATTCGTCGGCGGCGGCCATGATGGTGAAATTAGGCAAGCAGCCGAGATAAGCGAGATCAAAAGCCCCCTGATGCGTTGCTCCGTCAGCGCCGACGTAGCCGGCGCGATCCATGGCAAAGCGCACGGGCAGATTCTGAACCGCGACGTCATGCACGACTTGATCGTAAGCGCGTTGCAAGAACGTGGAATAGATGGCGCAGAACGGCTTATAGCCTTCGGTGGCAAGGCCCGCAGCAAAAGTCACAGCGTGTTGTTCGGCAATGCCGACATCGAAGGTGCGCGCGGGAAACTTGTCGCCGAATTTATCAAGGCCCGTTCCGCTGGGCATAGCTGCGTTGATCGCGACGATTTTATCGTCGACATCCGCTTCGGCTATCAGCGCCTTAGCGAAGACGCCGGTATAAGACGGGGCTTTCGCGACTGCCTTGGCTTGCGTGCCGGAGACCACATCGAATTTTGTAACGCCGTGATATTTGTCGGCTGAGGCCTCGGCAGGCGCATAGCCCCGACCCTTTTGCGTCACGACGTGAATCAGGAAGGGACCTTTAGCTTCGCTGTCGCGCACATTGCGCAAGACCGGAACCAGATGCTCGATACGGTGCCCGTCTATAGGTCCCACGTAATAAAGGCCCAACTCTTCGAACAACGTACCGCCCGTGACCATGCCGCGCGTGTATTCCTCGGCGCGCTTGGCGGCAACTTCCAACGGTTTCGGGAAGTGCGCCGCGATCTGTTTCAAAGCTTGGCGGATGTTGAGGTAGGACTTCGACGACAGCAAACGCGAAAGATAGGCGCTCATGGCGCCTACCGGCGGCGCGATGGACATGTCGTTGTCGTTGAGGACGACGATCAGGCGCCGGGTCGCCTCGGCGGCGTTGTTCATCGCCTCGTAGGCCATGCCCGCGCTCATCGAGC
>CAITZE010000338.1 GCA_903896775.1 uncultured bacterium | reverse complement strand
CGCTTGCTGGTGGCGATGGAGACGATGCCCGAGCCACCGCGACCGGTGATGCGGTATTCATAAGCCGAAGTGCGCTTGCCAAAACCCTTGCGGGTCGCCGTGAGGATAAACTCCTCGACCGCCGCGAAGCCCTTGAACTCGTCGTCCGTCAAAACCTTACCCGTGCTGGCGATTTCTTCGCCGGCATCATCGGCTTCATCGGCGCCGCGCAACTTGCGCGCCATTTTCAAATAGGCATCGCGGCTTTCGGTGTCGAACTCGACGTGCTTCAAGATCGACAGCGAAATAACCTCGTCGCCGTCGCCGAGCTTGATCCCGCGTACGCCCACCGACGAACGGCCGGCGAATACACGCACGTCGCTGACCTCGAAGCGGATACACTTGCCTTCGCGGGTCGCCAGCAACACGTCATTTTTGTCGTCGCAGGTGGAAACACCAACCAGCCGGTCGACCACGCCGCCTTCTTCGTCGAGCTTCATGGCGATCTTGCCGTTACGCATAACGTTAACAAAGTCCGACAGATCGTTACGGCGCACATTGCCGCTGGCCGTGGCAAACATGACGTTGAGTTGGCCCCACGTCGTCTCGTCTTCAGGCAATGGCATGACGGTGGAAATGGTTTCGCCGTCTTTCAATGGCAGCAGATTCACCATGGCTTTGCCGCGGCTCTGCGGCGTGCCGACAGGCAGCTTGTAAACCTTCAGCTTGTAGACCATGCCCGTGGTCGAGAAGAATAGTACCGGCGTGTGCGTGTTGACGACGTAGAGCGCCCGCACAAAATCCTCTTCCTTGGTCGCCATGCCCGCGCGGCCTTTTCCACCGCGCTTCTGCGCGCGATAGGTGGACAGCGGCACACGCTTGATCCAGCCGGCATTAGTGACGGTCACGACCATGTCTTCGCGCTGAATCAGGTCTTCGATATCGGTTTCGAATTCCAGTTCTTCGATGGTGGTCTTGCGCGGCGTGCCGTACTCGGCCTTCATCTCCACCAGTTCTTGGCGCATGATCTCGAACAGGCGCACGCGGCTGCGCAGGATTTCAAGATAGGTGGCGATCTCGGTGCCGATTTCCTTCAGCTCGGCATGAAGCTTGTCGCGCTCCAGGCCCGTCAGACGGTGCAGGCGCAGATCAAGAATAGCTTTGCACTGTTCTTCGGAGAGTTTGTACTTGCCGTCTACGACCTTACGGTCGGGCTCGTCGATCAACGCCACAAGGGGCGCCACGTCATTGGCCGGCCAATCGCGAGCCATCAAGTTTTCTTTGGCTGTGGCGGGATCTGAGGCAGCGCGAATCAGCCTGATAACCTCATCGAGGTTGGCGACGGCAATCGCAAGGCCCACCAAAACGTGCGCGCGATTACGGGCCTGGTTCAACAGGTATACCGTGCGCCGGCGAATGACTTCTTCACGGAAGGTAATGAAGGCCTGAAGGATCTGCTTCAGGTTCATCAACTCCGGACGGCCGCCGTTGATCGCCAGCATATTGACGCCAAAGCTGGTTTGCAGCGGCGTGAATTTATAAAGTTGGTTCAGCACCACCTCGGCCATGGCGTCGCGCTTGATTTCGACCACCACGCGTACACCGCGCCGGTCGGACTCATCGCGCAGGTCGCCGATCCCTTCGATGCGCTTGTCGCGCACAAGCTCGGCGATCTTCTCGATCATCGAGGACTTGTTCACCTGATAGGGAATCTCGGTGATGATAATGGCTTGTTTGTCCTTGCCGATGTCCTCGATCTCACAGCGTCCGCGCATGATGACGGACCCGCGGCCGGTGATCATGGCCGCACGGCTGCCGGCTTGGCCCAGAATGATGCCACCGGTGGGGAAATCCGGGCCCGGCACCAGTTCCATGAGGCGCTCATCGGTAGTGGCGGGATCGTCGATTAGCGCGCAGGCCGCGTCGATGACTTCGCTGAGGTTGTGGGGCGGGATATTGGTCGCCATGCCGACGGCGATACCGCCTGCGCCGTTGACCAGCAGATTGGGAAAGCGCGCCGGTAGGACAACGGGCTCATGCTCGCTTTCGTCGTAGTTGGGCTGGAAGTCGACGGTATCCTTGTCGATATCGTCCAGCAGGGAGTGGGCCGGTTTCGCCAGGCGGGATTCGGTATAGCGCATGGCCGCCGCCGGATCGCCGTCCATGGAGCCAAAGTTGCCCTGACCGTCGATGAGCGGCACGCGCATCGAGAAGTCCTGGGCCATGCGGACCATGGCGTCGTAAATCGATTGGTCGCCGTGCGGATGGTATTTACCCATCACGTCACCGACGATGCGCGCCGATTTACGGAAGGGCTTATTGAACTCGTAACCCGCCTCTTTCATCCCGTAGAGGATTCGGCGGTGGACCGGCTTAAGACCGTCTCGGACATCAGGGAGCGCGCGGGCGACGATTACGCTCATGGCGTAATCGAGATAGCTGCGGCGCATTTCATCTTCGATCGTGACCGAAATCATGTCGAAGGCAGGCGGTTTTGCAGTCGTCTCGCTCAACGGATCACTCGCATAAATTCACACCAAAATGCGCCATTTCCCAGTCGAAATTGCTGCACTGCAACCGACGGAAACCGGCCTTAAAAAGCGACTTTAGAAACTCCCCAGG
>CAITZE010000337.1 GCA_903896775.1 uncultured bacterium | reverse complement strand
TTCGTCTTCCCAGCCCTTCGGCGGCGGCGGCGGCGCGTTCTTCGCATCCTTCTCACGTATCGCCCGGCCCAGGCCCACGGCCTGATCGAGATTCTTGAGGATGCGGATCACGCTCAGCACACTCGCGGCAAAACCCAGCGCGATAAAAGCGAGCATGAAAATCGGTTTGGTATTGAGTTTACTGTCGATGAACCAGCCGAGGCCTGCGCCGACAAGAACGCCGGCTATCAGTTCGATCCCGATCCTAAATCCGACCCCAAGCCCCTGCGCCGACCCCTCAGCCTCAACTTCAGTTTCTTTCTTGTCGGCCACCGCATCCTGCATGGCCTTCAATCGCGCGCCGACATCTTCGAGTTTGGCTTTGTCCTGGTCTGTCATGTGTTGAAAAGACCCTGAAAAACCACGGTTTGCGGCGCGAAAGCGGGCGAAACATAGGGGTGGGGGGTGGGGGTGTCAAGGAACATCGGAAAAGTATATAAGTATATGATAATAATATAGAAAGTACAAAATCGCGACTGCAAAAAAGGCGTCTCAAAAGCCTTATATGATGACCGGATGTTTTTAGGGGTCGGCTGAAGCTGAAGAGGGGCCTAGTCTCGGCTATAACGGCGACCGCTATTGGGTTGCCCTTTCAGCACGTTTTCACAGACTTCGAGGCAACATGACCTTCCGCATCGGCCTGCTTATCTTCCCTGACATCACCCAACTGGACCTGACGGGGCCCTATGAGGTGTTCACCAAGTTTCCCGACGTCGAGATCCATCTGATCTGGAAGGATCTCGCGCCGATTACGGCAGGGGGCGGCCTACAGATGCTGCCCAACACCACATTTGCCCAATGCCCGCAACTCGATCTGATTTGCGTGCCGGGTGGCGCGGGCATGAATGCGCTTTTGAACGATCTCGATGTGCTCGATTTCATACAGCGGCAGGCCAAGGCCGCACGCTATGTCACCAGTGTGTGTACAGGCTCGCTGGTGTTGGGCGCGGCCGGGCTTCTCAAACGCAAACGCGCCGCCTGCCACTGGATGAGTCGAGAGATGCTGTCGGCCTTTGGCGCGACACCGGTTGCTGGTCGCGCGGTCATCGATGGCAACGTCATCACTGGCGGCGGGATCACGGCAGGTATCGACTTCGCTTTTGTGGTTGCGGCCGAGGTTTTCGGCGAAGAGGTCGCGAAATCCATCCAACTCGCGATCGAATATGATCCCCAACCGCCTTTTAATGCAGGTTCGCCGGAGGGCGCGGGCTCCGATCTTGTGACCATGACGCGCGCTAAATCGGCAAAGCGTCAGGCCGAACGACAAATCGCGGTTGATGCGGCGGCGCTCCGCTTGCGCGGAAATCCATAAGCGCGCCTTTGATTAGGCGTTTAGTGGCTTACATTATTGCCGCTATGCGCGAAGGCTTGTTCGCGAAAGGGCTGCGCCGACATGAACATAAGAGCCTGCTCCAACACGGCGAGGACGGGCTCGGCACTTTGCCGCGCTGCGGCTGTTAGAGCGGCGCTGTAAATCAGCACGCGGTGGGGCAGGTAACCAGGCGGAGCCGGTAAGCTCAGATAAACCGGCTGCCCGCTCACGATATTGGCGCATACGAACTTCACGAACCACTTTTCACGCACTGTTTTCTCAGGGTCGCCGGTGAGCATCAGGGTAATCGCCATCGTCGGCGATTCAGGCGTGTCTGGTAATTCAGGTGGTTCGAATTTTTCCAGTACGGCAAAAACGCCTGACCGATCGGGTCGCCATTCATCACCCAACATTTCCAAATGGCGCCAGGCGCAGAAAAATTCGCGGCACGGTCGCGGCCGCTGCAGATAGATCGTGCAAGAGCCTTTGCCGCTGTCCACGCAATGGCGACAGCGCTCGCTCGATGCCTTCTGAATGTCCGGGTCATCGATACAAAGCACGACGCAACACGCCGTGCACTCCCCGCAATCGCGACCCGCGACGAGTCCTCCCGCTCCCATGCTTAGCCCCGGCCGTTAATGCCGAATACCAACCATTACTGACAAACTGAGAGAAGCCCTCAGTATAGCATTCCCTCGCCCCACAAGCGACGAGGACGTGAGACGGTTGAGTCAAAAAGTTGCGCGAGTAGGTGTTATTGAAGGTGCAGATTGAGGAAATCTAGGGCGACCTTGCCGGCGCCGAAGTCCAGCAAGTTGCTGTGCCCCCCGCCGGGCGCGACCCAAAACTCTTTTGGTTGCGCCGCCGCCTCAAACAGTGCCTTGCCGAGCGCGGGCGGTACTGTGGTGTCGTGATCGCCCTGAAGTATGAGAATGGGCGCTTTCACACGATCAATGCGCGCTAGGGAATCGAACTTGTCCTTCAGCAGAAACTGGGTCTGCATAAACGGAAAACGCTCAGCGGCTATCGCGGTCAAGCTGGTATAGGGCGCTTCAAGGATAAGCGCTGCGATTGGATGGGACGCGGCGATATAGGCCGCAACACCAGTGCCGAGGGATTCACCGTAAACAACGGTATGAGCATCATCCACGCCTTGAGTATGCAGAAACTCCAACGCTGTGTTTGCATCGGCAAAGAAATCGTTCTCGTCGGGGCTGCCCGGGTTGCCGCCGTAGCCACGATATTCTGGAATAAAGAAGCCGTAACCGGCCTGTGCAAAAATTGAGATATGCGCGGCGCGGTCGCCGATATTTCCGGCATTACCGTGGAAATAAAGGACCGTGGGTCGACCAGGCATTGCTGGCACATACCACGCAAGAAGCCGCAAACCGTCGAAGGTGGTCAGCGTCACTTCGCGCAAGCCGGACACGTTCACTTCCGAAAGTTCGGGCCGCTGCTTGTCGGGAAAATAAATGAACTTTCGCTGCCAGATGAATAGGCAAGCAGCCAACGCGACGTAAACGCCAACGAGGATTATTACGGTCCAGATAACGAAGCTCATCCTCAGATGGTAGGCTTTGAGGGTCAGAACAAGCCTCTACGCCACATCCCGCATTTGTTCGGCGGCCTTCAAATCGACCGACACCAGCCGCGAGACACCGCGCTCGGCCATGGTCACGCCAAACAAGCGGTCCATGCGGGCCATAGTCATGCGATGGTGGGTGACGCAGAGTACACGGGTATCGGTGACCTTGATGATCTCCGCCACCAGCGAGCAGAAGCGGTCGACGTTGGCGTCGTCGAGCGGGGCGTCCACTTCGTCCAGCACGCAGATCGGTGCCGGGTTGACCATGAACACCGCGAACAACAGGGCCAGCGCCGTCATCGCCTGCTCACCACCGGACATGAGGCCCAAGTTTCCAAGGCGTTTGCCCGGCGGGCTAGCCATGATCTCAAGGCCGGCATCCAACGGATCTTCGGCTTCGGTGAGTTCCAGATGGGCGCGACCGCCGCCGAACAGTTTGGTGAAGAGATTGCGGAAGTGGCCGTCAACTTCCTTAAAGGATTTCAGCAACCGCTCGCGGCCTTCCTTGTTGAGGGTCGCAATGCCTTCGCGCAAGCGCGCAATAGCGGCTACCAGATCGTCGCGCTCGGTCGTCAGCCCCAGAATCTGCTGGGTCAGTTCTTCGCTTTCCTGTTCGGCGCGCAGGTTGATGGCGCCCAGGTTGTCGCGTTCGCTGACCAAACGCTGCAGGCTTTTCTCGGCTTTTTCCAGCGGCGGCGTTTCTTCGCCGGCTTCAAACTTCGTATGCGTGCGGATTTCTTCGGGCTCGCATTGTATGCGTTCGCGGATATTGCCGTCGATGATGTCGAGGCTCTGCTGGCCTTGCGTGACCGCAGACTCGCGGCGCACGCGCTCTTCACGAACGTCAGATAGAGCATGCTCGGCGTCCCGCAGGCGCTTATCCGCTTCGGCCAACAAGGATTCGCCTTCGGCCAAGGCATCAGCAGCCATGCGGCGTTGGCCCTCGGCGATCTCCAGCTGATCCATCAGAGCGATGCGTTGCTCAGCGATCTCCAGCGGACGCGCGGCCAGGGCTTCGAGCTCTTCTTTGGCGCGGCGCTGGCGCAACTGAAGTTCTTCCTCCTGGCGAATGGCTTCGTCTTTGCGGCTTTGCCAGGACGCGGCTTCATTCGTAAGCGCAGCGAGGCGGCGTGCGCGTTCTTCGGCCTGGCGCGCCAGGCTGTCATAGATCGCGCGCGCTTCCATCAGTTCCTGACGCAGATTGCCAAGGCCGCTTTGTTTGCCGTCGACTTCGGCGCGCAGAGCGGCCCCGTCGCCAAGTTCTTCCAGGCGCGCTGCGGCGTGCTCGATCTGAATCTGGGATTCGTCGACTTCGGTCTGCAGCGTGCGTTGTGTGTCTTCGAGGCCGGCGATACGGCTCTGAGAAGCCGCCAGCTTTTGGCGGACGATCCCGAGGGCATCTCGTGCACGGTTATTGAAGTTCTCAGACTCGCGCACTTGCGTGCGTGCGGCTTGCTCATTCTGCTGTGCACTAGCCACTGCCGATTTAGCGGCTTCCACGGCGCGTTCCGCTTCGGCGAGCGCGGCAGTGGAGGATTCCAACAGGCCGAGCAATTCCTTAAGGCGGTTGCGTTGTTTGAGTCGCGTCGCGGCAGCATTGGCAGCGCCAGCTACGGCAACGAAGCCGTCCCAACGCCAAAGATCGCCGGTGGTGGTGACAAGCCGCTGGCCAGGCTTCAACTGAGATTGCAGGGCGAGCGCCGTAGAGGCATCGGCGACGATACCCACTTGGCTGAGGCGACGTGTCAGGCGATCCGGCGCACGCACAACATCAGAGAGCGGACGCGCGCCTTCGGGCAGCGCCGAGATTTCAAGGAACGGCGGCAGCAGCTGCCAGCGCATCGGAGAGTTGTCGTCACCGGCCGCAGAAAGGTCGTCGCCGACGGCGGCGCCAAGGGCGGCCTCAAAACCGGGGTCCACCGAAACGGTATCGATAATCGGGCTCCAGGCCCCAGCGGTCTTCGGTTCGGCCAGCAGTTCATCGAGCGCCACGGCTTCGGCGCGCAGCTGGGTGTGCTCGGCGGCTTTGGTTTGAGCTACATCGCGGGTCTGTTCGTACGCGGTTTGCGCGGCGGCGCGGGCTTCTTCGGCTTCTTCCCAAGCCTCACGGGCCGCGGCGAGTGCGGCTTCGGCATTGGCGGCGTTGGCTTCTTCAGCTGCGATCACTTCAGGCGCGAGGGCGTTCTGGCGCACCGTTTCCAACTGCGTCAGGATTTCCTGCAAACGGCGATCCGCGCGTTGCCGGCGCATGTCGGATTCATTGAGCTGTTGGCGCGCGGCGGCACGGGCTGAATCTGCTAGCGACAACTGGCGACCGAGCGCCGTCAGCTCTTCCTCAACAACTTCCACCGCTTTGGCCGCATTCATGAGGGCTTCGCGGGTACGCTCACGCTCTTCGGTTTCAGCGGCAGAAGCGGCGTTGAGCTCTTCCTGTTCGGTTGTGACGCGCAACAGCGCGGACTCAGCGTCGCTCATGCGGCTGGATTCGCGCGAAAGGTCGTCGCGGATTTGCGCAAGGCGCATTTCGACGGCTTCGCGGGCGCGAGCAATGCGCTCGAGTTCTTCATCCAGTTTGTCGCGCGCGATAACGAGGTGCTGCAAGCGCGCGGCAGCTTCGGCTTCGGTCTTGCGCAAGGACGGCATCGCCGAGGCGGCATCCGCCTGGCCCGTCGCGGCGCTGGCGGCTTCGCCGGTGCGGGTCGCGACTTCAGCTTCACTTTCCGCCAACGCGGTGCGGGCGGCGGCTAACTGCGCCGTGGCTTCATCACGTTTGATCATCAGCACCAGAGCGTCGGCAGCGCGAATGCTTTCCGAGATCGTTCTGTACCGTACGGCTTGGCGCGCCTGCTTCTTTAGGCTTTCCAGCTGAGCTTCCAAAGCGACGATGACGTCGTTGAGGCGGTTGAGGTTGGTCTCGGCCGCGGCGAGGCGCAGCTCCGCCTCGTGGCGGCGGGTATGCAAACCGGTAATACCGGCTGCTTCTTCCAGAAGGTTGCGGCGTTGAGCCGGCTTGGAATTGATGATCGCGCCGATACGGCCCTGGCTGACGATGGCGGTAGAACGCGCACCTGTCGCGACGTCGGCGAACAGCAGCTGCACGTCTTTCGCACGCACGTCGCGGCCGTTGACCTTGTAGAGCGAGCCTTTCTCGCGTTCGATGCGC
>CAITZE010000336.1 GCA_903896775.1 uncultured bacterium | reverse complement strand
TGGCGAGATAGATCGAGGTCAGGACTGTCAGCGCCAGTACCCAGGCGAACATTCCAAGGATCGAGCCGCGCACAGCGAACAGGCGCTTGTCGACGCTGCTGCCGTCACGTGAGACCAACAACGCGCCGACGATCTGTTTGTAAAACTGCACCGGCACCGCGACAGAAAGGATTTTCTGATGGTCGTCGCGCAGGCGCACCATGCCTTTGGATTGACCGGAGGTGAGCGCTTGGGTTGCCTCCGCATAGTCCGCAGCACTTGCTTTGGACTTTTCGACAAAAACCGGCAACGTGTGATCGTAGGCATAACGCCCGATGGTCGCGTCGTAGACTTTGCGCGCGAATCGCACCAAAGCGCCTTCATCGACGGGAGGCAAATCGAGGACCTGGACTTCACCGCCCGGCCCTTGCAGCAGTCTGGTGTCGGCTACCAGCGCGCCGGTGCGGTCGAAGAGTTGCGCACGTAAGTGCGCAAGGCCGGATAAATTCCGCACGAGTTGGCGGGCAGATTCAGCATCGATGACGCGGGGCGCTCCCGTGGTTCCGAAATCGTCATCGCTGTCAGCAGTCGCGCGCCGGCCTTTGGGCGGCTTGGCGACCACAACTGCGCCTTCGCCGATGGCGGTGGCAATGAGTTGGCCTTGTGTATTTAAGGCGTCCAACTCGGTGGCAATCAGGGTATCTTGATATTCGTCGAGGAAGAGAAGGCCCAGTACCAGCAGAACTGGTGCCGCAAGATTGACGGCGAGAAAGCGCGATGTGAGCGGCGAGAACAAACGCCTGCGACGCGGGGCGCCTAAGCCCGCCCGCCCACCGTCGCTCGCGAGCGAGGACGGGCCGACGCGCAGGTCGTCCAACCGAACATCAGCCTTATTAGGCACGGCGAGGCCCTTTCACCGTTCCCCCCGAAATGAAGGAGCCGGCAACCAACGCCGCCCTCGTATCAGGCCGGGGCGTTGGTCTCGTTATATTTGTAACCTACGCCGTACAAGGTTTCGATATGTGAGAATTCCTTATCGACCTCGCGGAATTTCTTCCGCAGCCGTTTGATGTGGCTATCGATGGTGCGGTCATCCACGTAGATGTGCTCGCCGTAAGCCGCATCGATCAGCTGATCGCGGCTTTTCACATGGCCAGGGCGTTGCGCGAGGGCCTGAATGATCAGGAATTCGGTGACGGTCAGGTTCACCGGCAGGTTTTTCCATAAGCAAAGATGCTGGGCGGGGTCCAACACCAACTCGCCGCGGGCGAGTGACGTGGCCGAAGTGCTGCCGGGAGCGGCTTGTGTTTTCTGAGCTTCTACGCGACGGAAGATCGAACGCACGCGCTCGATCAGCAGGCGTTGCGAAAAGGGCTTCTTGATGTAGTCGTCCGCACCCATGCGCAGGCCGAGCAACTCGTCGACCTCGTCGTCTTTGGAGGTGAGGAAGATCACCGGCATGGCGCTCTTTTCACGCAGACGCTGCAAAAGCTCGATGCCGTCCATGCGCGGCATTTTGATGTCGAGCACGGCCAGATCGGGCGGCTCGGCGGTCAGCCCGCGCAGGGCTTCGGCACCGTCGCGGTAAGTCGTGACATTGAAGCCTTCCGCCTCCAGGACCATGGAAACGGAGGTCAGGATGTTGCGATCGTCGTCAACCAGAGCGATGCGGTAAGCCACGATGTTTTCCTTCTCTTTCGGTGCCGTCGGCGATCCGACATATGCATATCACCGCCGCATTGTGGCGGAAATATCGCCAAGGTATGTCGTCGCCAAGGCGGCTGAATTCGCTAATCTTTACTGCGGCTTAACGTTGGTCTCCAGGTGGGCGAGCTCCGCTTTTGCCCCGGCGTACTCGGTATAACGGGTCATGCCGGTCGCGACGGACGCCTTAAACAGTTTCGCGGCTTCGGTGGTATCTTTCAGGATCAAAGCTGCCTCCCCCAGGTAGAAGTAGGCTTCACATAAACGCCCCGGGCGGCCTTCGGGTTCCCCGCTCGCGGCTGCAAGCACAGCGTCGCCGGCCAAAGAGCCCAAAAAATAGCGCATAACAGGCGCCGGCCATTGATCGTTTGTGGTCTTTGTCGCGGCGGCAGCGAGCGCGGTTCCAGCTTTCACGCCACCGCGCGTTTCCGCGATATAACGCCACAGAGCGACTTCGAGCGGCGCGTTGGGCAGCGTCGAGGCTTTGGCCAAATCCACGGCTGCTGCGGCGTAGTGACCCAACATCACACGCAGATAACCACGATTGGCCAAGGCTTGCGCGGCGGCTGGCTCGCGCGCAAGAAGCGCGGTGAGATCAGTATCTGCGCCAGAGTAATCGCCACTCATCTGATGCGCGAGGGCGCGCCCCAACAGTGCTTCGCTGTCGCCCGCATGAGTTGTCAAAAAAGTCGTGTAGTCGGCGACGGCGCCTGTGGCATCGCCGTTCTGAAGTTTTGCGATCGCGCGAAAAAAGAGTGGGCCAATTTCCGCCGGGCGCAATTCCATGAGCGTTGAAAAATCGGCGATGGCCGCAGGGTATGCTTGGCTTTGCAGTGCGGCCATGGCGCGCCCTTCAAGCGCCGCCAAGTCGTGCGGGTTCACGGCCAGAGCCGTTGTGAAGTCCGTGATGGCGGCGGCATAGTTTTCACCGCGCGCATAAGCCGTCGCGCGTCCGCGTAAAGCCGAGGTGTTTTTGGGATCGGCCGTCAAAGCAGCGGTATAAGTGGCGATAGCGTCGTTTGCTTGACCGCCTTTAAGGCGTGCAGCACCCAAGAGGCGTTGGGTTTCACCGTCGCTCGGATTTAGGCTTGTCGCTTGCTCCAATTCGGCGATGGCTTGCGCCGCGTCGCCTTTCTCCAGGAAATAACGCCCGCGTATTTTGAAAGGCGCGGGGTCACCCGGTTTCAGACGCCGCGCTTCGCCGAGATCGGCGATGCCGTCGGCAGTCGCGCCGCGTTTCAATCGCAAGGCGCCGCGCAGGGCATAAGCCTCGGCGACGGTTGCATCCTGGCCGAGCGCGGCCGTGTAATCGGCCTCAGCTTTTGCATCATCGCCGGTGACTTCAAGCAGTTTTCCACGTGCAATCAGCGCGTCCGCATCGCGTGGGGTCAGCGCCAGCGCCGCATCGTAATCTGCGAGTGCTTTAATAGGCTCGCCGTTTGCTGTGAGCGCTTCGGCGCGCGCCAGCAAGGCCAATGCGCGCGTGCTTGCCGGCAGCGCGCCATTTTCTAGGGTGCGGCTACAAACCGTGATTTTTGACGCGAGATCGGTCGCGAGCGCGAAACAATCGAGGTTCGTGCTCTGAGCAAAGGCAGGAGCGGCGGCAAACGCCACCGGCAGGAAGGCGATCCGCTGCAAATTCTTGAAGACGCTATAAGACATTACCCAAAGCTTAGCTCACTGTGGCTGAGCTTAGGGAATGTTCTTGCGCGTCACTTTCCAATCCTTATCCCCGCACAATCCGCAATGTGTGCCCGCGAACATTTTTTTCGCAGCGGGATCGGATTTCAGCTGCCATTGCAGCCACGCGCTGACCACTTCCCCAAATCGCCCAGCGTTGGGTTGATCATACGTTGCCATATGTCCGACGCTCATCTCGCCTTTGAACAAGGGCACGCCGTCGATCAATTTGAAATCCTCTTCGGCGGTGTCGTAGGCCAGATCATCGGGGCCGCCATCGAGATAGAGCATCGCCTCGTGCAAATGAGAGAGGCTGGTCTTGTCGATGGTCCAGCCGGGGCGGTTAATATAATCGTCGAAGACACCGCCGTTGAGAATGACAGCGGTCTTGATGCGCTGGTCGCTCGCGACTTCCAACGCTTGCATACTGCCGCAAGAGTGGCCCATGACGGCGACCGCTTTGGTGTCGAGGCGGTCGTGATATTTGCTGGCTGGCCGCGCGTTCTCGGCGAGCGCCCAATCGAGGGCTTCGGTCAATTGCGTAGGTGTTGTGGCCCGCGTGCCGCGCGGCACTGGCGTCGCAGGACCGCCGATGGGCCCGGTCGCGATCACCAGGAAGCCGTGCGAGGCAACTTCAGCCAGCAGATTGAAATACGCAGCCCCGTCGTCGCGACAGCTGCCATTGCCGAAAGCAACGATGGGTAGTTTTGTATTGCCGAGTTTGTCGAGCGCCGCCGGGCGATACACCGTATGCGTCGGCAGCGTGTCGTCGACTTCCATCACGGATTTATAGGGGCCCGAACCTGCGAGATCGGCTGGGGCAGGATCGGCCCACGCCAGCGCTGGCAGGAGCAGAGCCAAAACCACGGCTGGGAGTTTGTGGAAAGGCAGACGGGTCATGCTGCAAAGCATCAAACGCGACGCTCGCCGAGTCAAGCGATCCAGGTGAAAGGATACTGAAAGGGTTAGTGGGCTTCGGCCCACGTCGCGCCGACGCCGACGTCAACGGTGAGCGGTACATCAAGGTGAGCTGCGGCTTCCATGACGGTCTTCACGACAGAGGATGTTTTTTTAAGTTCAGCTTCAGTCACTTCGAAGATCAATTCATCGTGAACTTGCAGCAGCATCTCGGCGCTAAGACCTGCATCCTTTAGGGCTTTTGGCAGACTGATCATGGCGCGCTTGATGATATCGGCCGCGCCGCCTTGGATGGGCGCGTTGATGGCCGCGCGTTCGGCAAAGCCGCGCATATTCGGATTCTTGTCGCCGATGCCGGGGATGTAAACGCGCCGGCCAAACAATGTGGTGACGTAACCCTGCTTGCGCGCTTCGGTTTTCGTGACTTCCATGTAGTCGCGAATCTCGGGGAACTTCGCGAAATAGGCGTTGATGTATTCCTGCGCTTCGCCGCGCGGAATGTTGAGTTGGCGCGCGAGGCCAAATCCGGAGATGCCGTAAATAATTCCGAAATTGA
>CAITZE010000335.1 GCA_903896775.1 uncultured bacterium | reverse complement strand
GAGCACCGGTCTCCAAAACCGGGGGTTGTAGGTTCGATTCCTATCGCCCCTGCCACCTTGGGGCCCTAGTGCATCTCCGACGGTGCTTCTCCGGGCTTTCTATCTAGGTTTCGATTCTGTCCCACCGGTTTGTTGTGCCGCGAAATTTGAAGCGGCTTCCCAGTTTTGGGCAGTCGGGCGTAAACGGTTTAGGCGTGAATAGTGCAAATGGCGAGTACTTCTCCAGGTCTGTTTGTCCGCCAAGTGCGGCAGGAAATGTCGAAAGTTTCATGGCCCAGCCGGCGGGAAACGCTGATCTCGGTGGCCATGGTCTTCGTGCTCAGCATCATCTTGGGCACCTACTTCCTGGTCGTGGACAAGATTCTGGCCGCGGGCGTCTCGCTTATATTCGGTTAGGGAGCAGCACTATGGCGGCGAAGTGGTACGTGCTGCATGTGTATTCGGGCTTTGAGAACAAGGTTGCCCAAGGAATACGTGAGCAAGCCGAACAGCAGGGAATGAGCGACAAGATCCAGGAAGTGCTGGTTCCGATGGAAGAGGTCGTGGAAGTGCGTCGTGGCGCGAAAGTGAACGCTGAACGCAAATTTTTCCCCGGCTATGTCCTGATCAAAATGGATTTGACCGACCAGGCTTGGCACTTGGTGAAGAACACGCCCAAGGTCACGGGCTTTTTGGGCGGCAATAAGCCGCGCCCCATGTCCGACTCAGAAGCCGAGCGGATCATGAAGCAGGTGCAGGAAGGGATCGAGCGGCCCAAGCCCTCGATCGTCTTCGAAGTCGGCGAACAGGTTCGCGTCTCGGACGGTCCGTTCACATCGTTCAACGGTGTGGTCGAAGACGTCGACGAGGAAAAAGCGCGGCTCAAGGTGTCGGTCTCGATTTTCGGGCGCTCGACGCCGGTGGAATTGGAATACAGCCAGGTCGAGAAGCTTTGATCTGACTGCTGAATGCAGTGTCACAAGACGCTGCATGTTTTCTGTGGGAGGTGAGGCCCGAAAGTCCAAGGGCTAAATCCGCACCACGGACCCGGCCCGTCGGAGGGTAATCCGGCGAACATGCTGAGGAACTACGATGGCAAAGAAAATTGAAGGCTACGTCAAACTAGAAATCCCGGCGGGCAAGGCCAATCCTTCGCCGCCGATCGGTCCCGCGCTCGGTCAGCGCGGCGTCAACATCATGGAATTCTGCAAGGCATTTAACGCCCAGACTCAGCAGATGGAAGTCGGTGTGCCGACGCCGGTGATCATTACGGTCTATTCCGACCGTTCGTTCACCTTCGTCATCAAGACGCCGCCTGTCAGCTTCTTCCTGAAGCGCGCGGCTAAGATCGACAAGGGATCGGGCACCACAGGCCGTGGCTTCGTCGGCAAGGTGACCCAGTCGCAAGTGCGCGAGATCGCGGAAAAGAAGATGGCGGATCTCAATTCGGCAACGATTGAATCGGCGATGGCGCAGATCGCAGGCTCGGCCCGCTCCATGGGCTTGGAAGTGGTGGAGTAATCGTCATGGCAAAACTTGGAAAGCGTTTGAAGGCTGGCCTGGCCGCGGTTGACCGCGAGAAGGCCTACGATGTCGCGGATGCGATGAAGATCTTGAAAGACCACGCCAAGGCGAAGTTCGACGAAAGCGTCGACGTCTCTATGAACCTCGGCGTCGACCCGAAGCATGCCGACCAGATGGTGCGCGGCGTGGTGGCTCTGCCTCACGGTAGCGGCAAGACCATGCGCGTCGCCGTGTTCGCTAAGGGCGATAAAGCCAAAGACGCGACGGAAGCCGGTGCTGAATTCGTCGGCGCCGACGATCTCGCCGAGAAGATCACGAACGGTGAAATGGGCTTCGACCGTGTCATCGCCACGCCTGACATGATGGGCGTCGTCGGTAAGCTCGGTAAGGTGTTGGGCCCGCGCGGCCTGATGCCGAACCCCAAGCTTGGCACCGTCACGATGGACGTGAAAACGGCCGTGAAGAATGCGAAGGCCGGTGAAGTGCAGTTCCGCGTCGAGAAGGCCGGCATCGTGCATGCCGGTATCGGCAAGGCCAGCTTCACCGCCGATCAACTGGCGGCCAATGTGAAGGCGTTTGTCGACGCCATCATGAAGGCCAAGCCGGCCGGTGCGAAGGGTCAATACATTCAGAAGATTTCCGTAAGCTCGACGATGGGCCCGGGGATCAAGATCAACCCGACTGATGCTTTGGCAAAAGCGGGCTAATGAGTTTTGCATCGCGTCTTCTTCGGAAGACGCGATGTAAGAGACGGCGGCGAGGGATTTAGGTTCTAAGCCGCCGGAGAACCTGTCCAAGACTGACGGTGCCAAATGCTCTTCGGGGCAGGCGGCATAAAGGCCAAGAAATATCGATGGCCGCCATCACAGACGGGAGTGGCAAGACCGTGATGCAGGATTGCGTAAAACGTAATTGAGCGAAGCGGGCTTTAAGCTTCTGGGGCAGGACCAGGAACCGGCGGACATATGTGATGTCCGACGGATGGTGAAACCGGTCTGATTTCACTGCGCGGCGTAAGCCAACCAGGAAACCAGGCCTCAGTAGCGGAGACGAAAGTGAACCGAGACGAAAAGCAGGAGCTGATCACGACGCTCAACGCTGCGCTCGCGGGCCAGACTTTCATCGCGGTCACCCACAACAATGGGATGACGGTGACGGAAATTCAGGCGTTGCGTAAGCAAATGCGTGAGGCGGGTGCCAGCTTCAAAGTCGCTAAAAATCGGCTCGCGCGTCTCGCCTTAGCTGGCACGAAGTTCGAAAACTTGAGCGACCTCCTCAAAGGACCGACGGGACTAGCGTACTCGACGGATCCAGTTGCGGCCGCGAAAGTTTGCTCGAAGTTCGCGAAGACAAACAACAAGCTCGTCATTCTTGGCGGCAATCTCGACGGCCAGAAGATGGATACGGCAGCGGTGGAAACCCTTGCCAAACTTCCGGGCCTCAACGAATTGCGCGGCAAGATTGTGGGTCTGATCCAGGCGCCTGCGACCAAGATCGCCGGCATCCTTGCAGCCCCCGGTGGCCAGATTGCTCGAGTCCTCGCGGCGCGCGCCAAACAAGGTGAAGCCGCCTAAAGCCCACACGTCGCAACCAACACTCAATCAGGAGTATCTAAAATGGCCGATCTTGCCAAAATCGTAGACGATCTTTCCGCCCTCACCGTTCTCGAAGCGGCTGAGCTGTCGAAGTTGCTCGAAGAAAAGTGGGGCGTTTCCGCCGCCGCTCCGGTGGCTGCTGCCGCCGCTGTTGCTGCTGGCCCCGCTGCTGAAGTGAAGGACACGTTTGACGTGATCCTCGCCGACGCCGGCGCCAACAAGATCAACGTGATCAAAGAAGTCCGCGCGATCACGAACCTCGGCTTGAAAGAAGCCAAGGACCTGGTCGAAGGCGCGCCGAAGCCCGTGAAGGAAGGCGTGAAGAAAGACGAAGCCGATTCCATCAAGAAGAAGTTGGAAGACGCCGGCGCCAAAGTGACGTTGAAATAACACCGTCGCTTTCGAGATCTGGCGGGATCGGCGTGCTCACCTATATGAGCGCTCCGGTCCCGCCGCTTCGAGAGCTGCATTGCCGCCAGCGGCGCTCACTTCGACATATGAGTGAAGCCGCTTACGAGAGTGCAGATTGTTAAATAGAGGTTCGCCGGCGCATTGCCGGCGGCCGGATCGAAAAGGACGAGGAACGAGTATGGCCAAATCCCTCAACGGTCGTAAGCGCGTGCGTAAAGACTTCGGTCGCATTCCGGTAGTCGCGCCCATGCCCAACCTGATCGAAGTGCAGAAAAGCTCCTACGATAAGTTTCTGCAGGCGAACTCCCCACTCGACGTGCGTCAGAAGTCGGGTTTGTGGGAAGTCTTCAAGTCGGTGTTCCCGATTAAAGACTTTGCCGGTAAAGGCGAGTTGGAGTTTGTCTCGTACGAACTCGAACCCCCTAAGTATGACGTTGAAGAGTGCCAACAGCGTGGCATGACGTTCTCGGCGCCGCTCAAGGTGACCTTACGCCTTGTGGTGTGGGATATCGACGAGGACACCGGCGCTCGCTCCGTGCGCGACATCAAAGAACAGGATGTCTACATGGGCGATATGCCGCTCATGACCGATCACGGCACCT
>CAITZE010000334.1 GCA_903896775.1 uncultured bacterium | reverse complement strand
TTTGCGTTATGGTTTTCGTCACCCTGAATGCGCCACTCAAAGCCAAGCGAGATAAGCGTCGAAGGTTCAGTCCAGAAATCACCGGGCGCAACGCTATTCTGTGTTGAGGCAGCCATTGTCGGCGCCGCGAGAAACCCAATTGCAATTGAGCCGGCGGCGATCAGCCGCCCATACTTGCTGATCATGGCATCACCCCTTTATGAAACAACCGGGACGAAATTTTCGTCCCGGTTGTGAAAGTCTAACACTCTTTATTATTTGCTCGGCATCGGGATTAAGCGTTGAGGCTCGAGGATGGCGCCTTCATAGGCTGAATCCCAGGCCGCAAAGCGAACCCACTTTTTGCCTTTGGCATCGAGCGGGATTTCGAAATGATGCGTACCAAAAGGCGGCAGGTCTTTCGTCGAGATCGACTGATGACCGGTCTTTTTGCCGTCGCCCCAGACCAGCTCGACTTCATCGAGCGGGAAGGTCCATTGCAGATCGCCAACGACCGTGCGCTTGTCGCCCGTCCCGCGAATTTCGAAGTTCGACACCAGCACTTCACCCGTCGTGACGTACATGTCACCTTGACGCAACGCATCGATGACCGGCTTCGGATTGTTTGCCGGCGGGAGATCTTTCAGGTGCACATAAGTGACCGGCGAGCTTGAGTAGATATCATCGCCTGGTTGCTGGTGGCGTACTTCCGAAATTGAGATCGCGTACTTCAACGGCTCCGGACGATCGACAACCCAGTTCGCCAAATCGTCGATCAGCGGAAGGCAGCGAATTTCGCAAGTCTTGCGTTCGGAACCGTCGATGCCCATACCCCAACGCAGGCCGAAGCCGTGATAATTGGCATCATGGAAATAAGCCCGATCCTTGATCGCATCAGGGAAACCCGTCGAGCCTTTGGTGCGCGGATGCGGCATGGAAACCAACACGTCTTCCGCATCCACCATCTTCATGAAGTCGTCGGCGTTGCCGACGTGATAAACCTTACCGTATGTCGGATTGTTTTCTTCGAAGGGCTGTCCGTCCTGGCGCTGATCCCAATAAACGGGATGCGGGAACAGAAGATCGGTGTGGCCGCCGAGGGGGCTGCCGAACACTTCTTGATCAGCCAGAACCAGAAAGCCTTTGTCCGAGCTAATGCGCGCGCCTTCGACCGACGCTTTGGTGATGGCGTATTGATCAACACGCGGACGCGGATTGGCGTTGGGGCGCGGCGGCGGTGGCGCTGTAGCGGCACCCGTCGCGGAGAACCCGGTTACCATGACCGAATCAATTTGGCTGACGATGTTAATGCCTAAGGCCTTGATAGCTTCAAGATCAGGCAAGAATTCGCTCAGATTTTTGGCGTCGATGAGACGCTGACCCAAGTCCATGTGATAGTGGTGCTGCATGACTTGATAGCCAGGCACCGGCGCATAATGATCGTTGTGCGTAAAGGCGAGCACTTGCTTGGCGTTGTCTTGGCCAGAAGCCAGTGAAGGATACAGGAAGACCGTCATGAGCTGTTGAGTGCCAGGCCGCGCGCTGTAAAGCGCCCAGTTGCCCTGGCCTTCTGTCAGTTCCTCGTGATCGTTCTGACGGACACCAATGGAATAGGAAGTATCGCTATCTTTGCGATACCAGTTGTAGCCCATGTTGACGGCGACTTCGCGCGACCAGAAGAATTTATGGGGCGGCGGGAACGCAGCGATGGAGCCGGCCTTGCCTTGTTCACCCAACACCACGCGATTGGACGCAATGAGCGGTACGCGATCGGCATTGATCTGCCCACCGAAGGCATTGCTCTGCCACGTGTTGGAGATGTCGCGCCAGACGGCGCGCGAATCTGCCCCGATGGCGAGACCCTTCAAGCCAGCGTCGTATTTGTATGCCACCCAATTCGTCTTTGTCGTCGCGACGACTTCCTGCCGGATGAGGTTGGTGCCCTTGAAAACCGTATATTGCAGACTACCGTCAAACAACCCGAGCTTAACGCCGGGATAGCTCACAGTAAGGCGCGCGCCATCGGTGGCAACGCTGCAGTTTTTCACCGCATAGATCGCATCGGCATGCTGAACTTCTTCGGCCTTACGAGGCAAGCCCGGTTGATCAGTGCCGGGCAGCCCTGCGACCGGCGGCGGGTTGCCGGCGAACTGACCGTTGGAGTTGGGTTTAGGCACCGACATGTCGAACGGCGCATCCCAGAACGGATCCCAGCGATATTTATTGAGTTCTTCCTGCGTGATCTTCACACCCAGGCCGTACAGCGGTTCGAGTTGCTGGTTGGACATACGGCGCAGGCCAGTTGTCACGGAATAATCCGGCACGACATTGCTGGCGAGCGGGGCCCAGGTTCCGCCGCTGTGACGTAGCGCGATTTCTTCCAAAGTGGGCGTGCCGCCATTGACTGACAGGCGCAGGCGCACTTCCTGATCGCCTTCGCCATTCCAGGTCACGACTAGCGCCGAACCATCGGCCGCAGCGGTCAAACCCGACTGAGCTTTATAAGCGGATAAATTGCAGCTGACCTGGTCTGCCCAGGCCGCAGAGGAAAGCAGGAGCGTCGATATCGCCGTGGCCGCCAGGCCGATTTTCCGACAAGAGCGCTTCGCCATGACGTCTTAGCCTCCCTGCTGAAACTATCCGTCGGCCCCTCACGTTTGGAGCCGACGGTATGTAGAAATAGAACCGGGCCTCCCGTGAAAAGGGAGGCCCGGCGGTAGAGTCTTACAACTTGAAGCGGATGCCGAAGTTGAAGTACTGGCCGACACCGTCATAGACGGAGCGGTTGGTCGGCTGCGAGAACGACGTCGGCAGCGTGAAGTCGGCCGGCGGCGCTTTGTTGAACAAGTTGTTGATCACGAGGTACAGCTCGTTGCTGCCACCAAAGGCGTTCAGATCGTAGTTCACCGTCAGATCCGACAGGAAGTAAGCCGGGATGCGGTTGTTGTCGATGCTGATGCCTTGGATCAGGGTCGCGCTCATCTTAGCTGGCGAGATGTAACGCTCCTGGAACTGCACGAACCAATCATTGATCTTATAGCCAATTTGGCCCGTCAAACGCCAAGACGGCGAAGCATCGGTTCCTTGGCTGTTGACCGGCGTAGCAAGCGGCGCCACGCTGTAGTCGGTCGTGATGGTGTTGGCCAACAAGTGCAGGTTCAACGGGTTGTCGAACAGCGAAGTCTTGTACGCCACTTCGAAGTCCCAACCGGCTTTGACGTTGACGCTGTAGTTCACGTTCGGTTGGTAGACAACTAACGTTCCGGTAGCAGCACCAGCAGCCGGCGGCGTGTACACGAAGTTGTTACAGAACGAGGTCAAGCCGTTGTAGCAGTTGTCGATCGAGGTCGAAGCACCCGGCGACGAGATGTAGCCGTTGATCTTGATGCGATAGTAATCGGCCGACAGCGAGAACCCAGGCAGGAAGGTCGGGGTCAACACTGTACCGTACGTCAGGGTCAGTGCGCTTTCCGGCTTCAAGTTTGGGTTGCCGAGGTTGGCGACCACGACCGCGGGGATCGTTTGGTGAGCCACGCAGGTGCAAGGATACTGTTGCGTGTTCGTGGACTGTGTCGACGCGTTGAACAATTCGAGCAAGTTCGGCGCACGAATGTCGCGTGAAACAGTGCCGCGGAAACGAACATCGTCGATGACCTGGTAATCGCCACCGGCCTTCCATGTCGTCACGTCGCCCGAGACGCTGTAGTCGGTGTTACGAACCGCAACGTCGGCCGACAGCGACTTGACGAAGGGCAGGTCCGCCAAGAGCGGGACGCCGACTTCGCCGAAACCTTCAACCACGTTGTACTGACCCGAGAAGGGCAGCGGATTGTAGAAGCGCCATTCGCCGACCTTGCCTTGCAGCGAGGACGGGATGCCGCGGACGTTAGCCACAGGGTTCGCGACCGTCGACAACAAGTCGGTGGTTTGTGCAGCGGACTCTTCACGATATTCGACACCGGCAGCAACCGAGATCGGACCAGCCGGAAGCGAGAACTTGCCGAGATCGCCCGAGATCGTGCCCTGACCAACGCGTTGATTCAGAACCAGGCGTTTCCAGGACGTACCCTCGCCCCACGCTTGCGCGTTGGGATCGGTGATGGTGTTGATGCCCATCGGGTTGATCGGAATACAACCCTTATCGAGGCCCGTGCCGCCCGGAACGTAGTTGCCGTTGACGTCATAGATCGTCGAGCGGCAGACGTATTTGCCGGTGTTCGGGTCTACGACGACGTCAGCTTGAGCATAGATGTTGTGGCTGTTCGGCAGGTTGGTTTCAGGTGCGTACTGAATGGTGGTGCCGTTGGTATACGAAACGTCGTAGCGCCAGCCGTCCAGACCGAACGGGTTACGGCCTTTGACGCCGAACTGTTCGGTATTCACGCGGGTCTTAAGATCGATGCCGATGACCGGGTATTCCGCCAGGTAGCGACCAAGGGTGAACGACTTGATGCCGTTAGCCGTCATGGTGTTCTGGATGGAGGCCGGAATGTACGGGTTGCCACTGAAGATGGTGAAAGCAGCGCCAGAACCGTCTTCGAGCGCG
>CAITZE010000333.1 GCA_903896775.1 uncultured bacterium | reverse complement strand
GGCCAACATCACCCGTTGCCGCATTTCATCGGACCTATCCGGACCAAATGATAAAGCGACGATTTCGAAGTTTTCTTTGTCGTGACGCTCAAGAAGCTCCACCATCAAGGCCATGACGGCGTGGTTATAGTAATCTCCCGAAAAATAGCCGACGCGAATTTTATCTCGCTGCGTGCGCTTAGGAATTGATCCCAAGTCCATGGTCGGCGGATGCTTATCTGCTATCCAAATTTCGGCAGCGCGGCGCTGTATCGCCGGCGCATCTGTAACCGCCAGAAGCGCAAACGGTGTGGCGGCTTTTTCACCTTGTTCAATTTTGGCCGCGAGCTCACGCTCCAAGCGCGCAAAATCCCGCCAGTCGCAAGTCAACATTTTGGTGTGAAGCCAATTTCCATATAAAAAATCAGGATTGGGTTGGAGGGAGAGCGCTTTCTCATAGTCGCTGATCGCCGCTTCATAGCGCTGCAGGTTCTTTAAGGTATTGCCGCGATTAATATAGGCTTCCGCGAATTCTGCATTTAACCGAATTGCTTCGTTATAATTATCCAAGGCACTCTGCAAATCGTTGAAAATCGCGAAAGCAAGCCCCAGACTATTGTATGCCTCACTATTATCGGGCTCGATTTTAACGACTTGTTCAAAGTCCGCGAGTGCCGCGCCATATCGCCTCAAATGAAAGAGGGCGATGCCACGCTCGTGGCGTGCTTTCGCGTGATTCGGTTGGCGGTCGATAAATTTATCAAAAGCGATTACGGCGTTTTCATACTTACCCAACTCAAATGAGGTGAGCCCGTGCATATAGTGAACTTCAGCGTTGTTGAAATTCAGTGAAATAGCCGTATCGAAACTTTTAAGGGCTAATTCTAGCTGGGCTATGGATTTCTGGGCGATGCCGCGATTGAAATGTGCCTCAGCCGCGTCCGGTTTTAGCCGGATGGCCGTGTCGTAACTGGCGATAGATTTTTCAAATTGATTAAGAGCGCTCAGGGCATTGCCGCGATTGTTATGGCCGTGAAAGTTCTGCGGTGAGAGGCGGATAGCGTGATCGAAACTATCAAGTGCGGCATCATTCTGGTTCATCGCTGCCAGCGCGATGCCGCGATTCATATATGCTTCGACTGACGCCGGCTCTCGACTGAGGACTTTGTCGTAGCTCGCAACTGCCGCCTCATATTGCCCTAATTCGTTCAGAACGAGGCCGTAGTTTAAAAAAGCACCCGCGATATCGGGCTTAAGTGCGACAGCCTTTCCGATGAGATCTGCGGCAATACTGGGATTCTTCGCTTGAGCCGCGATGACGCCCAAAAGATATAGAGCATCAGCCTGATTGGGATTGGATGCGAGTACGTTGCGATAGAGCTTCTCTGCGTCTGATAGCCGACCCGCCTGATGCAGGGCAACACCCTGTTGCAATAGCTGCGGGATTTGGCTTTCAGCTTTGGTCTCTTTCCCGCGCGCCATTTGTCACTTTTGTCGTTAAGCCAAAGATCGTTAGAAACGCGGCCGATTAACCGCCACAAGCAATACGAACCGCTATCGCGTGTCCGATTGCGGCCAATTCAACGTCGGTCTTTTCCGCTTCCGAAACCGGAGGATTAAGCGGAATATGATTCTTCTGCAAAAACAAAGACAGCGTTTCCGCTTTAATCGCGAAGTTTACGTTTTCCGGCAACTGACCAGAAATCTTTTCCATTTTTACGGCGTCAAGCTTTCCCGTGACCACACCAATTAAATTTCCCGAAACACCCAATAAAGGACCGCCCGAATTCCCGGGCTGGACCGGCGTTGAGATCTGCACAAAACGGCTATCGTCGCGCATTCCACTGAGCGCACTCACATAACCGATCGTGAAGTTGCCATCGCTCGCGAGGGCGCCATAAAGAGGAAAGCCGTAAGTCACAGCTTTTTCGCCAATCGCCGTCGTATTTGGCGCGCTGACACTCGCCACACGGTCAAACGTAAGCCCTTCCGCACGGATCGCCGCTAAGTCGTTCGTTTGATCTTCGGCTACGACCGCGGCTGGAACTTTCCGCCCCTGCGTCACGGCGACAATCGCGTGACACCCAGCGATCACGTGGGAGTTGGTGATGATAATACCGTCGTGGGTGAAGGCAAACCCTGTCCCGCCTGTCGCCGAGGGTTGAGGCGGTGTAGCGGCGGTATTCGGCGCTGCCGGTTGATTTGGGGGGGCAGAGCTCGCCACCTGCACCCCATTCGCATCTTTAGTAATGACCTTCCCGGCCCAAGCATTCGCGCACTCATCGAATTTCTGGTGAGCTACCTGGCCTAAGGTCAGATCCAGACTGTAACGCTCGTCGTTCGCAAAGATCGCCACCAACTTTTTGCCCGCCGCGAGATTACCAAGAGCCCACGCCACCGCACCATCTGCACCGGGATCAATCGCTTGGCGCGACGAAAGCCGTTGAAATGAAAACGTGCGGCGATCTCCGCCATCGGCTTCGAACGTAATCGTCGCCGCAGCATTCTCGGCAATATTCCAGGCCGGGTTGATGGCCGAGATCACCGGTGCCTGCTTCGGTCCAAACGAAACAAACTCCATGAACACGCCGTTCGGCCACGTATGGCCAAGACGGCAATATCCCTTATTGTCCGTGAGAACGTCATAGGACAGGTTCCAGGACCCAAATTCTTGTGGATGCGCGACCCCTGCGGTTTCGGCCGCCGCCCAACACGCGCCAAGCGGCGAAGTGAGCAAGATGAGACCAAATATAAAAAGCCGATACGGCATCACACTTCCTGAGACGAAATCTGCAGGACTTTTCATAACATTTACTTTTGCTGAACGGTCAAAAATCGACACAGATGGAATGGCGATTAATCATGCAGCGCTAAACAATTAGCGCCTCAGTAGGTAATCGTGACCGTTACCGTATCTGTATAATTACCGGCTGGTATTGACTGACCGGCTGGGATACTGCCGTAAACGGTCAGAGGCAGCTGTGCGATGGCGTAGGTACCGCTCACAGTGTTTGTGCCGACCGTATTGCCCCATACCGTCGTGCGGCCAGAGTCCGAATAAAGCGCATACTTCATGGTGTTTGAGCCGCTTGTCATTATGCGGACGGCTATCGTCGCTCCCGTACCAGCGCCAGCATTTAAGCCGACGTTATAGGGCGTGCCGACGGTGCATATGACGCTGAGGTTGGCCCTCGAAGCCCGGACGCCCAAACTCAATGTCGATGAAGAAATTTTGCCTCTTAGGATTCCAGGCCATACCATTGGCGAGACCGAAGGGGTCGCCTTAAACAAAGCTGGACATCTTTTTGTCTATACCCGCACCGGCTGGGCTGGTTCCTCGCGTGGCGGCAACGCTGCACGGCTATTCGAATTCGATGACAAACTCGCATACGTGCAGGAGTGGCTACCGGACTCTTACGGTGCCTCGTTTGCACATGGCGTGCGCGTCGATGCAGAACAGAATGTATGGGTCATCGACGAAGGCTCCAATACCGTCGTCAAAGTGGATCCCACAGGGCTCGTGAAGATGGTTCTGGGCCGCAAACCCGAATCCGTTGACTGGGACGAAAAGTTTGTCGAACGCGGCGAGAAGGATACCGACCCACACCCGGAAGGCGCCACTGGCACTTTTAATCGCCCGACCGATGTTGCTTGGGGACCGGACGGGGGCATCTACGTTGCCGACGGCTATAACAATTCGCGCGTCGTTAAAATCTCCAAAGACGGGGTCTGGCAGAAATCCTTCGGCAGTTACGGAAGCGGCGACGGGCAAATGAAGGTGGTCCATAGCATCGCCACAGGTGATGGCCACGTCTATGTCGCCGATCTCGGCAACAGCCGTATTCAAGTTTTCGATTACGACCTCAAATTTCAGAAGTACATAACCGGGATAGGCCAGTCGCGCTAAATTTCCGCCGAAAACTCTCCAAGAGCTCACACTCATCGCACTTAGTTTTTTCTAACTGCGCGCTAGAGTGGGTGGTCGTTGGAGAATTGGGAACAGTCAAAAGTGATGAGCGGAG
>CAITZE010000332.1 GCA_903896775.1 uncultured bacterium | reverse complement strand
TCTCGCCCAAAGGTAATGTCACGGCGTTTGGATCGGCCCCGCGCGCGCATTCATTCACCGTCGCCGGCATCTTTAACATCGGCGAGAGCGAATATGACTCCTCGATGATTTTCATGCCGCTCTCGCTGGCGCAGACCTACTTCAAATACCCGGGCTCGGTCACCAGCATCGAAATGCGCGTTAATAACGCCGACAATGCCCCGGCCATCGCGCGCCAAGTGGGTGCTGTCGTGGGGCCGAAGCTCCGCGTGCTGTCCTGGCAGGATACCAACGTTCCGTTCTTCAATGCCTTGGAAGTGGAACGCAATGTCATGTTCCTGATCCTTACCATGATCATTTTGGTGGCGGCGCTGAACATCATTTCGGGCCTGATCATGTTGGTGAAAGACAAGGGCCGCGATATCGCGATCTTGCGCACGATGGGTGCGACACGCGGCATGATCATGCGGATCTTCCTGATCTCGGGCGCCAGCGTGGGCGTAATCGGCACCGTGGCCGGTTTCACGCTCGGCGTTGTGTTCTGCGCTTACATCGAAAATATCCGCCGCTTTTTAGAGCATCTGACGGGAACGCAACTGTTCTCGCCCGAAGTTTATTTCCTGACCCAAATGCCCGCCAAATTGGATTGGCATGAAACGACGGCCGTCGTCGTTATGGCGCTTGGCCTGTCGCTCGCGGCGACAATTTATCCGTCTTGGCGCGCGGCACGCACGGACCCCGTGGAAGCCTTGCGCTATGAGTAATCCGCTTGCCTTAGAGCTGAAAGACGTTCACCGCACCTATCAGCAAGGTGGCGGCGGGCTACAGGTTTTGCGCGGTGCGTCTTTAAGTCTCGCGCGCGGCGAAGTGGTTGCTTTGGTGGGCCCGTCCGGTGCCGGCAAATCGACATTGCTGCATACGGCTGGTCTTTTGGAACGTCCTGACTCCGGCGAAGTGCGCTTCAACGGCGAAGATTGCGGCAGCTTTGACGATGCCCAGCGCACGGAAATGCGTCGTGCACGCCTGGGCTTTGTCTATCAGTTCCATCATCTATTGCCCGAGTTCTCGGCGGTGGAGAACATCATCGTGCCGCAGATGATCGCCGGTGTGAAAAGGACAGTCGCGCACGAGCGCGCCATGTCGCTGCTGGACTCCATGGGGCTTGCCGCACGTGCCGATCATCGCCCAGGGAAATTGTCCGGCGGCGAGCAGCAGCGCGTCGCCATAGCGCGCGCTTTGGCGAACAATCCGGCGGTTTTGCTGGCGGACGAGCCCACAGGGAATCTCGATCCCGATACCGCGGATGGTGTTTTTGCGCAGTTGGTAGGTCTCGCAAAACAGCATGGGCTTGCGGCCCTGATCGCCACGCATAACCCCGCACTCGCAAGCCGTATGGATCGCACCGTGCGCTTGGAACACGGTATTCTTACAACGCTTTGAGACGGTGCTCTGAGACGATTGACGTCTATCTAGACCGGTTCTAATCTAGCTGTAAGTTTTGGATGTATCGGGGAGCGCGCACATGGCCATGGAAATCGATATCGGCATCGATAAGAAAGACCGTAAGGCCATCGCTGACGGCCTCTCGCATCTCCTGGCTGACACCTATACGCTCTATTTGAAAACCCACAATTACCATTGGAACGTCACCGGCCCGATGTTTCAGACTCTGCATCTCATGTTCGAGGTGCAGTACAACGAGCTGTGGCTGGCCGTGGACTTGATCGCCGAACGTATCCGCACGCTCGGCCATGTTGCGCCCGGCACCTATAAGGCCTTCGCCAAATTGGCGAGCATCAAAGAAGACGACGATATTCCCAAGGCCACCGACATGGTGCGCAATCTGGTCAAAGGCCATGAGCAGGCCGCCAAGACCGCGCGCGGCATTTTACCCCTGGCCGATAAGGCCACCGACGAGCCCACGACGGATTTGCTCACGCAGCGGCTTCAACTCCACGAGAAAACCGCCTGGATGTTGCGCAGCCTGTTGGACGACAAAAAGTCCTAACGGCGTCCGCCGCCGGGTCCCGCGACGACCCGGTTGATTTGATCCTGGGTGAGGTCGGTTCCGCCGATCAGCAGCGTCCCGGATGTGCGGCGG
>CAITZE010000331.1 GCA_903896775.1 uncultured bacterium | reverse complement strand
CTAACTTCAAGACCCTGATGCGCGGTGAGCGCGAGCTGCGTGCCGGAAGCGAGCGTCGTGCCGGCCAACAAGGGTTGCGGCGTGGTGGAGGGCGGCGTGACAGGCACCACCACGACGATGCGGCGGCGGTCATCGTCGCAGCCGGCGAGCGTAAGGCTCGCGAGGCACAAAAGTGCAGCGGCGGAATGAATTGATGTTGAACTGGTCAAAGTAAAACGGCGCACGGCTAAATGGCTCACTGGCGATCCTTCCTCTCCAAAATAATCCCACCCGAATATCGTGCCCATCTCCTCACCAGAGATAGACCCGACCCCATTTCACGAGCCCCGAGCAATCGTAAATTACGGATTGGGGCCGTGCAAACTAAAAGGGGCAAACAAAAAAGGGTGAGACAGCTCCCCATGAGACGGCTGCGTCACCCCTCTTCCTTCGGAAAACATGGCGAAAACCATCGGCGGGAAAGGTTGGCTAAATTCCAGCTTGGGCCTATGCCCGAAGATTGGGCATACTGCGAAGGGGCTTGGCCAAAGGGTTTGACGAGATGAGAGAGCGTATTGCGGCGCGGGGACTGGAAAAGCGCCGCCGGTTGCCAAAAGCGGCCTTTTTGCCGGCAATTTTGATGAGCGTGCTGCTGGTTTTGGGTGGGCGCGCTCATGCCGATGTGGACCGCATCGAGGTCCTGGAACGTACAGTTCTAGCCGACGGCAAGTCTTTCGGGAATGTCGGGCCTTATGAACGCTTGCGCGGTCGGCTGTATTTCGCGGTCAAAGCGGGTGCCGCCGAAAACCAAGCCATCGCCGACATCCGGCTCGCACCGCGTGATGCGCAAGGTCGCGTCACGTTTGCGGCTGATTTCATCCTGCTGAAACCCTTGGATCCGGCGCGCGGCAATGGACGTGTTCTATTCCAGCCGGCCAATCGCGGCGATTTCACACTGCTCAGCGAACTCAATGATGCGCCGGTCAACAATCTGCCGCTCACAGCCGCCGATGCCGGCAATGGTTTCCTGATGGAGCAAGGCTACGCCGTGCTCGCAACCGGGTGGAACTGGGATGTGCCGCTGGGCGGTGGACGCTTGCGCGCCGACTTGCCCATCGCGAGCGACGGCGGCAAACCCATTTTTGGCCGCACCACGGGCGAGATCAGCGTCACACAAGCCGTGCCCTTCGCGCGTCATGCCGCAGCGGGAACCATCGGCCTTGAGCCCGCTTCGCCCGATGACGCCAACGATGTGCTGACGGTACGCGATAGCGCGCTGGGAACGCGCACGCCCATCGCGCGTAACCGCTGGCACTTTGGTTATGACGCCGACGGCCATACGATCTTCGATCCTGCAATTATCACGTTGGATGGCGGCTTCAAGCCGGGCATGATTTACACCGTGACATACAATGTGCGCGGACCGCACGTTGCTGGCTTAGGCCTCGCCGGGATTCGCGATGCGCTGGAATTCTTCCGGCACGAAAAGGCCGATCACATCGGCACACCGAATCCCCTCACCGCCAACGGCGCTGATTTGCCAAAAGCGGTGGTGGCTTTCGGCAGCACACAGAGTGCACGTGTCCTGCAAAGCATGGTGTTCTATGGCCTGGCCGCCGACGGACGTTCGCGCATGGCCTTCGATGGCGCGGTGGTGAACGCCGCCGGCGCAGGGCGCGGCAATTTCAATTCACGCTTTGCGCAAGGTGCGCGGGCTTTCAGCTCCGACCTCGATCTGGATTTCGCCGGCGACAGCTTTCCCTTCGCAACAGCCGCACAAACCGATGCGGTGGCCGGGACGACGGCAAGTGTATTCGACCGCGCCTCGCCCAACGGTGGCGTGCCGAGATTGTTCTATATCAACAGCGCCACGGAATACTGGGCTCATGGTGCATCCCTCACCCATACCGCCGTGGACGGCAGCGCCGATCTTGCGCCCGATGCGCGCGCCCGCATTTATATGGTGGCAGGCGGCGCACAGGCTCTGACCGCGTCACCTGACCGCGGCATGCTCGCCAACTGCCGTGATCCCCTGGATTACCGGCCTTTGTTGCGCGCCATGCTGTTGCACCTCGACGCCTGGGTGACGGTGAAAAAAGAACCGCCGCCGTCGATGTTGCCGCAACTGGCCGACGGCAGCTTGGGCCATATCGCGCAGTACTTGGAGAAATTCCCCAAGATTCCGGGGCAGCGCAATCCGACCCGCACGGTTGAGCCGCCGCGCCTCGACTTCGGCGCGCACTTCGCCAACGATGGCATCGCCGACACTATGCCGCCCCATGTCGGCAAGACCTTCACGGTGCTGGTGCCGTTGGCCGACGATGACGGTCTCGATAAAGGCGGCATTCGCTTGCCGGCTATCAGTGTGCCGCTGGGCACCTATGTCGGCTGGAACATGCAGAACGCCGCGACGGGCGCGCCCGAACGTTTGGCTGGGGCCGACGGCAGCTTCCTGCCCTTCGATATCGACGAGAACGAACGTCTCACTGGCGGCGATCCGCGCCAATCGATCAAAGAGCGCTATCCGACCCGCGAAGCCTATACCAAAGCCTATGCCGCCGCGACCCTAGCTTTGGCGGAAAAGGAATTGATCCTGGGCAGCGACCTCAATCCGATGATCGAGCGTGCCGGGGCGTTTTACGACCGCATGGTCGCACGCGCACCCGCCGACGAAAGCTGCGCCTATTTCAACAAATAGAGGCGGCACACTCTCGCCGCTTTTGGCCGTTATACTTCACACCTGTCACGCGAATGGGAGTCCGCTTTGCGCGCTCAGTTGCTGTTGATCCCCGCCGCTCTTGTGATGGCAGCACCCGCCAGCGCCACGATCTATATGGGCGTGCAAGACGCGCAAGACCTTCTGTTTCCCGGCGCGACCTTCACCGAGCATTTTGTGAAGCTTAGCGACGCCCAAGCCGCGACCGTGGCCGATAACGCGCACACCTCGGTCTATGACGCCCATGTGAAAGCCTGGCGTGTGTCGGGAAAAGCCAATGGATGGGTCGTGCTCGACCAGACCCAAGGCAAGGACGACACCATCACCTTCGCCGTAGCTATCGATGATAACGGCGCGGTGCAGGGTGTCGAAATCCTGGAATGCCTGGCGGACTATAATACCGTCACGATGCCGGAATGGCGCGCGCAGTTTATCGGCGAGACGACGAGAGAACCTAAACACGTCGAGATGATTTCAGGGGCAACGCTGTCATCGCGTCACATCACGGATGCCGTGCGCCGTGTTCTGTTCGTTTACGATGAAGTGCTGAAGAACGCGACGCCCAGTTAGCCGCGCGGGTCTTTGGTGGGGCTCGGCGGCGGGGCAGGCTGTGTCACGTTCGGATCGACGACAACAGGATCGTCGCTCTCGGCAGCCTTCGGGCCTTCGGTGGCGGGATCGACGTGGGCCACATCTTCCATTTCAATGGATTGCAAGCGGCAACGCTTCACATCCATCTGCGGCCACATCTCGGCATCGTTGGCGACGATCTTTACGCGTGCATTGGAGTGAGCGGCCTTTTCGATCAGCGCGAGGTTGGCGCTGAATTTCGCCTGGGTCGGGCGCATCCAATAGCCTTGATCGCATTTCGCGGGATTCTTTTCGAGGAATACCAGCGTGTCACCGGCATAAGCATCGACCAGTTTGATTGTCGCGTATTCACTCGCCACCGGGGCGGCCATGGCGTTAGTCGCAACACACGACACCAACGCAAGGGCGCCGACCACAAGGGTGAGCGGGAAAATGGTGACGAATTTGATCATGATACGGCTCCGGGAGCTAATTTCACGCTGGTTTACAAAGATAAAACGCTCGCTATGACAGAAGGTTCCGAGCCATAAAAACGCAGACTAAAACGCAAAAAGGGCCGACTTTCGGTAGAAAATCGGCCCTTTGCGCGATAGGTGCAGACGGTGTTCTTAAGCCGCGTCCACCATGACGACTTCGGCGTCTTCTAATGCCTTGATCTTCAAGGCGCCTTCCTGCTCGATCGCCGCACCGTCGCGGTGATCGATACGCACGCCGTTGACTTCAATCGCGCCAACCGCCGGCACCAAGTAGCCTTTACGTGTGGCGCCCAAGGCATACTCAATCGTCTCACCGGCCTTCAAGGTTGCACCCAACACCCGCGCATCGGTGCGGATGGGCAGCGCATCCTTGTCCTCCGGGAAACCGCTGGCGAGCGTGACAAACTTCCCGGAACGGTCATTCTTCGGAAAGGGTTTCGCACCCCACGACGGCGCGCCGCCGTTGCGCGTCGGGATAATCCAGATCTGGAACAGCGTCGTCGGTTCCTTCTCCAGATTATACTCGGCGTGACGGATGCCGGTGCCGGCGCTCATGACTTGGACATCGCCGGCTTCCGTGCGGCCTTTGTTGCCAAGGCTGTCTTCGTGCGTGATCGCGCCTTTGCGGACATAGGTGATGATTTCCATATTCGCGTGAGGATGCGGCGGAAAGCCGGTCTCCGGTGCGATCTCGTCGTCGTTCCAGACGCGCAAGGCACCAAGGTGCACACGCGCCGGATCGTGATAGTCGGCGAATGAGAAGTGATGTTTGGCCTTCAGCCAGCCGTGGTCGGCTCCGCCCAGCGTATTGAAAGGTCTGCGTTCAATCATGACTGTTCTCCTTTCGAGATCTTGTAGCCGAAATACTTAAGCGCCGAAGCCGCCGTCGACGGCCATCAAGCTGCCGGTGACAAAGGACGCAGCGGGGCTCGCCAGAAACACAACCGCCGCAGCGATTTCTTCCGGCTTGCCGTAACGGCCCAGGGCATTGGCCGCACGTTGTCCGTCAGAGCCCGGGCCATCCTCCGGGTTCATATCGGTGGCGATGGAACCAACTTGCAGCGCGTTCACCGTGATCTTCTTCGGGCCTAAGTCGCGGGCTGCGGCGCGGGTGTAACCAGCAACTGCGGCTTTCGTGGCCGAATAGTCAGCCATGCCGGGGAACGTGCGCACGGCCAGGCCCGAGCTCATCGAGATGATACGACCGCCCTCGCCCATGACTTTGGCGGCAGCGCGAATGGCCGTGAACACGCCGGTCACGTTGACGGCAATCTGGCGCTCCAAGGTCGCGGCGTCAGCGTCTTGATCGACGGGCGAAGGCACAGCCACGCCGGCGTTGTTCACGAGAATGTCGAGACGGCCGAACTTGGCTACCACATCGTTCACAAGTTTGGTCACCTGCGTCGCATCACCTTGATCGGCTTTGAGAGCCGCCGCGCGTACGCCTTTGGCTTCCAGTTCTTTGACCACCGCTTTGGCTTTGTCATCGGAAGCGGCGTAGCTGATGACGACATCTGCGCCTTCGTCGGCCAATGCTTTGGCCGTGGCTGCG
>CAITZE010000330.1 GCA_903896775.1 uncultured bacterium | reverse complement strand
GGCGACCGAATCTGCGCGTTCAATGCCGGCTAGCAGAGGGCGCAAAGACGGCGCAAGCATGCCAAGTGCGCCAAAAGCTGCATCGACATGGAACCATATTTTCTCCCGCGCGCACAAATCCGCCAGAGCGCGAAGATCATCCACCGCGCCAGTCCCGACCGTGCCGGCGGTTCCGACAACTACAAACGGCTGGTCGCCGTTGTTGCGATCGCGCGTGATTGCCTCGGCAAGCGCTTGAATGTTCATGCGATGATTGGCGTCGCAGGGAATACGGCGAAGGGCATCCGTCCCAACGCCCGCCATATCCAACGCGCGCGGAACGCAGCCATGTACGGCCGCCGATGTATAGGCGCGCAGCGGCTTACCGGATAAGCCACGCTTGCGGACATCACTTCCAAGGGCCGCAGTTCTGGCCACAAGGATACCTGCTAGATTGGCGATAGAAGTTCCAGTGACAAGAATGCCGCCTGACTCCGGCGGCAAGCCAAGCATCTCCGCCGACCAGCGGATGACCTGGCGTTCCACCTCGATGGGCGCGTGGTCGCGGCCGCCGAGATTGGCGTTCAAACTCGCCGCCAACATCTCGGCTAAAATGCCGATAGGCGTTCCGCCGCCATGGACCCAGCCCATAAAGCCCGGATGAACGTTGCCGACGGTATAAGGCTGGATAAGCTTGAGAAACTGCTGGTAAGCCGCTTCGGCGTCGGTTGCTTCGCGCGGTAGCGGTGCGCGTAATTCCGCCCGCAGTTCGGATGGCATTCTCTGCCAGACCGGGCGGTCCCTCAAAGTCGCCAGATAGTCGAATATATCGTCAAGGCTCCGATGGCCAAGGGCTCGGAGGTTTGACAGATCGTCTGGATCGAGGCTTGAGATCGCTTTTCTCCGTGGGCCTTTATCGCGTCAAGATGAATGGTGCCTTGTTATGACGGCTGGAGCCATAACGCAATTAAGTCTTGTGGGCTCTTAAATTGGCAACAGAGTGTAAGTCTTAGGTAACATTTTCGCATCAAAATATGCCCAGAGACGAGGATTAGAGATGTCACGGATCATGCGCTTGGCTAGCATATGTCGATGAAATCGGAGCCATCGCAGCTCGCTATTTTCGTAAAGGCGGCTTTTGCCAGCCACCAGGCGGGCAATTTAACTGAAGCAGAGCGTCTTTACCGCGACGTTCTCCAGACTGATACTGACAATCTGGACGCTTTACAGCTTCTTGGCGCTCTGACGTTCAGCGCGGGCCGCGCGAGTGAAGCGCTGGCTTATTTGCAGCGCGCGATAACGCTTGCCGCGGCTAGTCCGGGTGACCATACAAAATACAGCCAGCTCTACAACAATTTCGCCAATGCTCTATGTAGGCGGCACGGTTCTGCCTTATCACCTCGCTATTGGCAGTCAATGGAAGGTGCATCATTTCAGCACCGATATGGCCAATCACGCATGGATGCAGCAGGAAGAGGAAATGTTTTTAGCCAATCCGGAGACAGTTTTTGGCCCGGCCCAAATGGCAACTCTTCAGAATATTGGCAAAGCAACGGGCCTGGATTTTGTCGGTATAGATTGCGCTCTCAATCAAGCAGGAGAGGTTATGTTGTTTGAGGCTAACGCAGCCATGCTCGTCAGCGGCAGCAATAACGCTTTTCCGTACAAAACGCCTTATGTGCGAAAAATCAAGGAAACCTTCGACCTTATGCTGGGGCATAAAGCGGGCGTAGTTTGACTGACCGATACATGTGGCTGGTAGCTTGGCCCGATTGTTTCCATGACGTACACTGACATGAATAGGTGTCGCGTCACTTGTGCGATTTCTTCCCAGGAGCGCTATGCGTAGTTTCAACAAGATCTTCGGCGTAGGTTTAAGCCGCACCGGAACGACCAGCCTGAACGAAGCCCTTATCATGCTGGGCATTCCGGCAATGCATTTTCCGCAGAGCTTCGAGGATATTGAGAACCACCGCGCATCAACCGATTCACCCATCGCTCTGCAATTCGCGGCGCTCGATGAATATTTTCCAGGCAGCCTCTTCGTTTTGACGCGGCGAGATATGGGCGAATGGCTGCATTCGGTCGAAAAATATTGGGCGTCGTTCGATCATTTCGCCTTTTCGCCGAACATTGTTGATCTGCACAAGAAGCTTTACGGCTCGGCAAATTTCGACCGCGATCTGTATGCGCAAGCCTATGCGCATCATTGCGACCGCGTGGTGAAGCATTTTGCTTCACGGCCGGATGATTTGCTGCAGATTGAGATTTGTGCGGGCGCCGGATGGGGCCCACTTTGCGAATTCCTTCAAACGTCTGTGCGGTCGGACCCATTCCCGCGCATGTTTCTCAGCGGCCGGGATCCAGTTCAGCAAGCCGCAACGTAACGCTCAACAGCGCCTTAGTCGCGACGTTGTTGCGTTTCCTCGCCGCATGTGACCCATACGTCGTGCAAGTGCGCCAATTCGTTGCGCTGTATAGGCGTGCCTACTTGCACTGACTGGAGTTTGATCGCATCCACGCGGTTTAAGGTCGGTTCTGGGCCGCAAGCCGTGACGATGGATTTTAAGACCTCTGCAGGATACCGCAGATGCGCAAGGTCCGGCGGCAGGACAGGCTGGCCGCCGGCGACGAGGACCAGGGTGGGAATCGGAAGATCCATCTTTTCAAAATAGGTCTTCGCATCCTTATTCGAAGCACGCTCAATTTCGGCCGCCGTCAACGACAAGACGTTACCGTCACGGATAATGCCACCCGCCCAGACGTAGGTGCATACGCCCACACAAGCGCAGGTTTTTTCCTTAACGCAGACATTCGTCAACGCCACAACGTCGTGACGCATGAGAGTCGCATGCGCGGGTTGAGCGTCGGGACTATAGGGAGCCACGGTTAGAATGCGCTTAAGACGAATTGCGCGCCCCAGGGTAATACCGGCCTCCGTGTCGCCGCCGATGTCGTAAAGATAAAGGCGTTTCAGCGCATGTGCGCGCCCAATTTCCTGGCTGATTTGATCGGCATCGCTTGGGCTCAGTTCGCCGGTGATGGCAGCGCTTTCGCAGGCATCCCGTTCGTCTTTCGGGGCGTTTGCGGACTTTCCCTCGGCATCCGGCACCATACCTGTGCAAACAAGACTGGCTGCATAACTCGACGCCAATGGCATTGTGAAATAGCTCAAGACAGCCACCACGACCAAACTGTACAGGCGACGCCGCAGCAACATGTTGAACTCCATCAACGGAGAAGGGGCCAGTCTCCATCAAGAAGATGAAGGCTTCATGAGTCTTGGATTAATGTCGAGTTCTTGACGTTACTGCAGAACCATGAGGCTGAAAAGCTGAACTGCTCTCCGGTCGGCGTGGGCGTCGGGTGGCGCCTTAAAGCAGGCCGAACTCATGGCCAGCAGCCTATCCATTCTCACGATAAATCGATACGATGCCTGCAGCTTAGGAGGGGGTGTCCACCATACCGTGGAGGCCCTGCGTGAACCGCCGATCGCATTAATCGGATCAGGCATAACATTGGGGGACAGATCATGAAGTCGCGGATTATTGCTGCTGTTGCTACTGCTGCGGTCTCGGTTATTGCGATCGCTGTTGCTTCTGGCTGGGCGGCTGCACCGGCGCCAGCTGCGAATGCTCCTGCCGCTCCCGCCGCATCCGCTGGTCCCACTAGCCAACCCGGCACGCTTAATCCACTCTGGCATGACACGAAGATCAAAAATTATTTGCCCTATATGACGTGGTCCGAGGTTGATGCCCTGTTGAAGAAGAGCGACATGGTCATCATTCCCGTCGGCGCTTTGGAGCAGCATGGTCTTGGCGGTCCGATCGGCACCGACTATCTGAACGGTACACAACGCGCATTGCTTGTCGCCCAACAGACCGACGCCCTTGTTGTCCCGATCTTGACGGTCGGCCAGTCGCCCTATCACACTGAGTTCCCAGGCTCCATCGCGTTGTCCTCGGAGACCATCGAACGGGTTTACTTCGAAGCCGTGCAAAGCCTGATCAAAGAAGGCTTCCACCGCTTCATGTTCCTCAATAGCCATGCTGGCAACACTGCCATTACGTCTTTTCTCGTTGATCGCATCAATCAGGAGACGACAGCGGTTGCCATAGATCTCGGCGTAGGTGCTGCGACGATGCAGCCACGCGGCGCCGGGCGTGTGTCTTCGGCGGATGAGTCGGGCCGTGATTTCGACCGGCACGGCGGTGTCGGCGAAACCTCCGCCTCGCTTTACCTCACCCCGGGCCTCTACGATCAGAGTGTAGCTAAGCCTGCGCACCTGACGTATCCGCCGTATCTCGCGTCCATGGTGCCAAAGCTTATGGCGGGTGACAAAGCGGCTGAGTTGGTCTTCCTGGCCCAAACGCTCAAGAGCTCGTCGACAGGCAAACACACCTCGACGCGCGATATGTCCGACACCGGTTCATGGAGCGTGCTCGATCCTAAGACCGCGACCGCTGAAGCCGGCCGCAAAGCCACCGATGCTTTCGTGACCTCGGCGGTTGCTTTCATCAATCACTGGAAAGAGCTGCAGCCCAATAACGCGAAGTAAGGGGCTTGGCCTAGGACAGGCCGGTTTTCTTTCGCGCGGTTTGTACAAACTCTCCCCATTCAAGTTCAGATGGGGTTTGCTGAAAGGCACCGGAGATAGGCGGAGCAGGGGGATCTACGCCCCCTGCGTCTTCCTGCGGCACATCAGCCAAGGCCGCCTTGCGTGCCTCTTCGTCGCTTTCGTCGTCCGCAGCGACGTCCTGCGTAGCCTGTAACGGGGTGCATTTTTGCTGCATGTCTTCACATATGCGGCGGATGGTTTCTTTTTCGCCATCGCTTAAATCAGGCGAAGGGATCGGTCGCCGCAGATCTTTATTGAGATCCATCACAACCGATTTCCAGACGGCGAGGTCGGTGGTGTCGATGATCCAGGATCTGATTTTGTCAGGACCGGATATCTCCAGAAGCTGTGCGGCAAAATACCGCGCGACTTTGTCGTCGTTGATGCCGCCCAGAACCTTTGCGACGGCGTCATCCATCTCAGCCGCCAGGACACCGAAGCCGGCTGCAATTGGGCCCGAGCAATGCGAGATATTCTTAATATTGCCGGCATGCGACAGCACGTTCCAGACATCCTTGCCAAGCGGGCCGGACATTTTACGCAAAACCGCCAAGGCGCCTTTGCGTTCCGCCATGGCGTTTTTAAGCAGGCCCGTGCCGCCCTCTAACAACTCCACGAGTGCCTCGCCGGCGGCGTGTTCAGGTTCGGGCCGGCTGGCAAGTTCATCATCGTGCTCGGCTGCTGCCTCTGCCGTAGCAGCTGCATAAGCATCGGCCAGCGCCACGGCGAATTTCGAAGCCTCGGCATCAAGACCTGCGAAAGTCTTCACAACGGCAGGTGCGGTCATGCCGCGCAATCGTGGGCCCAGAAGTTCGGCGGCGCGCGTGGACAGCATGGCGTAGGACTCAACGGCGTCGAATTGCGCCAGATCAACAAGGTGCGGCTTGAGAACGTCGTAAAGTCCAGCACGCGAGTATTTCTTCAAAAGTGCGGCGTTGCTCGGGAATTCCATAACGCCGAAGGCGTGCATCAAGTAGCCTAGCAAGGTTGTGCCTTTACCGCGCTCCGCTGCCAGCCACTCATTCTGTCGGCGTAGGCAGGTGATGCGCACTGCGCCACCGAGGCTTGCCATCAAGAGTTCGTTGTAACTGGCCCCCGAGGGCGCGAGGGGTTGGTTTTTGTCGGTGGCCACCGCACCGGACGTTGTCGTCAACAGCGGCGAAAATGCGGGCGTGTTTCTTTTGCGCCAGGACATCTCCAGAACCAGAGGCACCAGCGCGGGACAGTCGAGCATGACGTCTTCAAGCTTCTGCCAACTCTTGAGGCCGATCACCAGGCGGGCGTGATCTTCTTCCTTTGCCAATTCGTCACGCAATGCATCGAATATAGCCTGCACGTGATCACGCAGCGGCCGCGCCTTGCGGCGGTCGTCTGTGCCCGTGCGCGCACTCTTTCGCCGGTCCGAAGTTTGGTTCGCGGTCTGGCTCACTGTCGCTCCAAAGCTGAAGTGGCATTTGGACGAAACCGTACAGGTTGTGCGATTCTATCGCATACAACCTAATTTTCAGTGATCAAATAAAGCCGATGGAGTTCGAGCTTCGTGGGTTCAATTACCGCATTGAAATAGCTAAGTATTCGTCCGCTAATATTGTAGGCCTCTGCCGAACAGATAGGTCATATTGATGCGCCGATTTTCATAACCCGTCTTAAACCGGATTTTGTCGGTCTCGTGGAAGAGGTTCGAATTGAACAGGACCGCGCGATTGCACTTGTAGGGAATAGTGCGGCTGCCCGCCCCGTGCTGTTTGAGGAAAGCGTAAATCTGTTCCTCGTTCTTGTTGTAGTCCTGATAGGACCAGGACGATGGTGCAGGCACGTCGTAAACGACAAGTCCGCCGGATGTTGGGTCCAGGTTGGCCTCGCTCGGTGTAATCCAAAAATTCAAGTTCAGCCGCGCGAAGTCGGCATGCACGTTAATCCCGCGTCCCAAGTCCGAGCTATATTTAAACGCCCATAGCTGCGTCAAATCCTGGCCGCCAAAAACACGCGGCATCTTTTCTTGCAGCTCGCGTGCGATCTGAAGATGCAACGAACTTACAAACCCTTCTTCCAAATTGGCGCCCAGGTAGTGCGCTTTATATTCACGCTTCCAGATTGGAGAGATGAGGCAGAACTTTCTCAATTCCGCCAGGCATTCATCCGAAAGCAAGTTGTCGATGAAAACGACTTCCGGCCGGCTTCCCATGTATTGGTCTTCAATCGCGGGCCAGTCGTTGTTTTCGTTCAGGCAGCTCGGAAGGCTTTTCGGCATTTGATAACGCGGTGCGGTTTTTCTAAAGCGATTGATCGCCTCGCATTCGCCCGCCGTTATCTTGATCTGCTTCAAATCATCAGAATGCGCATGGGTAGCAGCGTGCCGCGCGCAAATTTCCCGAAAGCTTGTATTCGCGGCAACAACACTGGCGTCGTTATAGCCGTGAGCTATCAGGTGATCTGTGTATTCCAAGTCATGGACCGCGCGATAATCCAAGATACTGAGGCGTGCGCGCAAAGCCGCGCATTCTTTCTCCACTTCCATCGCCGATATCTCGAGGCTCATATTCTCGATGAGGTCCGGTTCGCGCATGCGTTCGAAATGACGGCCCAATATGGCTTTCTTGATCTCGACACTGTTTGGCTGTAACGCGCGGGCACGCTCATAGCTTTGTAAAGCTTCATCGAACCGCAGCAGATCTTTCAGAACATTCCCTCTGTTCAAATGAGCGCCAGCCAAGTCGGGTTGAAGAGCAATCACGCGGTCATAGGCTTTGACAGCGGGCTCTAATTGCTGAAGTTGATGCAGGGCAAGCGCACGCCCAAAATGCCCCTCTACGAGGTCGGACTGTATCGCGAGCGCCGCGTCGTAACTGGCCAAAGCTGCTTCGGTCTTCGCCACATCTTGCTGCGCGCTGCCTCTGTTGAGGTAGGCTTCGGCAAAGTGCGGCTCGAGGGCAATCGCCGCGTCATAACTAGCAATTGCCTCTTCCGGACGCCGCAGCATTTGCAGCGCAATGCCGCGATTGTAATGCGCATCAACGTAGGTGCGATCCACGTCAATAGCGCGGTCGTAACTCACTATCGCTTCCTGAAGTCGCCCCAGCGCCTGAAGGATCAATCCACGATTGGAGTGGAAGTTCGGCTGTGCCGGCGCGAGCGCAACGGCTTTGTCGACGTAGGATAGAGCTTTGGAATGGTCGTCCTGTTGAAAGGCGATCATGCCTCTCATGTACAGCGCGCCGCTGTGGTTTGGCTGAACCGCGACGATGCTTTCACAAATAGACCCGGCTTGAACGAGGTCCCCCGCACCGTGCAGAGAACGCGCTCTTTCAAAAAGTGAATCAGGATCCATGAAGATGTCTACGTATCGTCAAGATTATGAGGCAGGGGCCGGCGTTCTAAGGTGCTGAAGGAGCAGCATCCGGCGAGCGATCTTAGGCGGCGGCCTCACGATGACGCAAGGGACGAGGGGGCTTGGTGGATGTTTTCCCACTGCCCATAAATCATCAGTCTTGTCAGCGAGTTAAAGAAAGCGCGTTGAATTGCAGCACATCTATCGTGCGTCGGTGCAGTAACGCACGCCGACAGTTATTAGATGTCAGTGCTGCCACCCATGTCGCCGCTGTCGGAGGAGTCATAGTCGGTATCCTGAAAGCCAGGATCGTTTGACGTATTATCGTCATAGCTCGCGTCTTGTGACGGCGAAGGGCAGATCGGAAAGCGTCGTGTAGGGAAAG
>CAITZE010000329.1 GCA_903896775.1 uncultured bacterium | reverse complement strand
GTCCGCTCCGGTGATCCTCCGCGCAGACGCGACTGTGGATGACGCAATCTTTATCATCATGTCTGCTTGCCGCGACCATTGGCAGAAGAATACGGCTGTGACGCTGAACACGCACCTTCCCGAAGGACTCCATCAGGTCCGCGTGGGTTTGCGGCGTTTGCGCTCGGCGCTTACGGCCTTCAAAAAATACATCCCCGAAGAGCAGCGCACATGGCTGAACGCGGAAGCCAAGTGGTTACTTACACAACTCGGGCCTGCGCGGGATTTGGATGTGTTCATTCAGGATCTCACCGAGCCCTTCGCGGAACGCGTTTCGGAAAATGCGGAATTGGCGCAGTTGATGCGTGTGGCGCGCGCAGCACAAATCGGCGCGCATCAGGCCGCTATCAGAACTTTAAAAGGAGCGCGCGGGTTACGCTTCGCGGCGCGATTGGAAACCTGGCTGGCAGGTCGTGGGTGGCGAACCAGCGAGGACAAAAAACGCGATAGCCGCGCCATCTCAGCCGTGGACTTCAGCCAGCGTTTCCTGAATCGGCGTTTGCACAACCTTCGCACCGATTACAACGACATCAAAAGCCTCACCGTGGAAGAACGCCACGAAATGCGGATCGCTGTGAAGAAAGTCCGTTACGGCGTTGAATTTTTCCACACGCTTTTGCCGGCCAAGCGCGCGCAGCGCTTGAACGGCATCTTGAAAGACCTACAGGACAATCTGGGGCACTTGAACGATATCGATGTAGCCAAACGCACCATCGATGCCCTCGTCAATGACGCGGCCTCCGGCACCGAGCGGCGTCAGATCGCCGCGGGCGGCACCACCATCAGCGCCTGGCATGAAAACGCCGCCGTCGAAGCCGCACCTAAAACCATCCGGTTGTGGCGGAAATTTAAAAAAGTGCCCTCGTTTTAGAGCGTACTTTTTTCTAATCGTGACTAGACAGGCAATTGCGCTGCAGGCTCGAGTGGAAGCGCCGTCGTGTACTTGATCTCTTCCATCACGAAGGTTGAGCTGACGTCGCTGAGGGCAACGCGTTTGATCAGGCGTTTATAGAACGCATCGTAAGCTTCCATATCCTTCACCACCACGCGCAGCAGATAGTCGATATCCCCGGCCATACGCCAGATCGCGGTAATCTCGTTCATCTCTTTCACAGCGCGCGCGAACTTCTGCAGCCAAACATCATCGTGTTGGTTGGTGCGGATAATCACAAAAACCGTCAAACCGAGATTGAGGCGCTTGGCATCGAGCAGCGCAACGCGCGCCTTGATGACGCCGGCTTGCTCCATTTTCTGAATGCGTTTCCAGCACGGCGTCTGCGACAGGCCCACTTTGGTCGCAATGTCGGCAATGGAGAGCCCCGCATTGGATTGCAGCAGGGCGAGGATCTTGCGGTCGATGGGGTCCATAGAAAGAGTCCTCCGCTTGAAGATGTTGCACGTGGATAGGCCATGACGGGCGGCTGAACTACGCCAGGTTTCTGCCGATCGCGGCCGCAAAGGCCGAGTCGAAAGGAGTCCTTAAAGTTGTAGGCCTTTATAGAATAATTATCTCTTTGTAGGCCACCCCACCCTAGCGCGAAAGATTTTTATTTCCCTTCTTTGCAAAGCGAATGCTATAGGGCACGGGACTCGACTTACGTCCGCGCGCACCTACATAGGAACATCTTTAAGGAATCAATGTTTTAGGTTCGGTTCCCGGCTCTAGAGCCGCGCGGCTTTTATTGGAGTAACCGCCATGTCAGGCGATGAGTGGTCAGGAAGTGCGTTGCCGAGAGGCCAACGGGCCGACGGCCTGCGCGCAACCTTAGAATCCATCAAGGCGCGCGACCCCGCTGCGCGCTCGTTGTGGGAAATTGCGCTGCTTTATCCGGGCGTCCGGGTTCTGGTTTTTTATCGCTTAGCGCATTCACTCTGGCGCAGCGGCTTCTTGTTCGCAGCCCGACTGGTTTCAGAAATCGGTCGCTGGTTGTCGGGCATCGAGATCCATCCCGGCGCGGTGATTGGTAAGAGCCTGTTCATCGATCACGGCACCGGCGTTGTGATCGGTGAGACCGCAATCATCGGCAACGATGTGACGCTATATCACGGTGTGACCTTAGGCGGCATCGCACCGGGCGCCATGCCGCAGACACGCCGCCACCCGATATTGCAGGACGAAGTGATTATCGGCGCGGGCGCGCAAGTGCTCGGGGGCATTACCGTCGGCAAAGGCGCTCGCGTCGGCGCCAACGCAGTCGTCGTGAAAGATGTCCCGCCCGGCGTTACCGTGGTCGGCATTCCGGCGCAGATCGTCGCCACACGCGGCAGTGCCAAACCCGACTTCCTTCCTTATGGCTCGCCTTGCGACGACCTACCAGATCCTACCGCCCGCGCGCTCTGCGGCCTGTTGAACGAGGTCGAAGCTTTGCGCCGGCGTGTATCCGAGCTCGAATCTGCCCAGGCCGAGGCGAGCGAGAAAGGCCTCACGCCGCAATGGCCGCCCGGCGATAGCCGCCGCCCGGTACGGGCTGAGGGCTAAAGTTCAAACCGCCGGCCAGATTGGTCCGGCGGTTTTTTCTTTCCTTAAAAGCATTTGATCACGCGCTTTTCACAGTGGCGCTCTTTGCAGAGCGTCGCCTAGGCATCATATTGGGGCTCCTTCCAGGAGACGCCAATGGAGATGCTCACCCAAGCGGCCGTATTTTTCGCTGCCGCAGTCATCGTGGTTCCGATTTTCAGGAAACTGGGTTTGGGCGCCGTACTGGGCTATCTGGCCGCAGGCGCTCTGATCGGGCCCTTCGGCCTGAAGATGATCAACGACGTTGGCGCCATCATGCACTTCGCCGAATTCGGTGTTGTGCTGCTGATGTT
>CAITZE010000328.1 GCA_903896775.1 uncultured bacterium | reverse complement strand
TTCCGCTTCCTCGGCCTGACGGCGTTGAGCTTGGCGGTCTTCAGCGAGTTGAATGAAGAGCAACAGCGCGCGCACGAAGAAGCGTTCATTGAAGCCACCTCGGCGCCGATTGGCCAACCGATCATCTGGAACCAGGATGGACAAAGCGGCGTCGTAACCGCGGTGCGTGACGGCACCACCACGGATGGCCGTCAATGCCGCGAATTCCAGCAGGACGTCACCATCGGCGGCAATAAAACCGACGCCTACGGCACCGCCTGCATGCAACCTGATGGCAGCTGGCAAGTCATCAGCAACTAATAGATTTCTGGACTGACGTCAGAACCCGCTCCTGAGCCTTCAGGGGCGGGTTTTCTTATGCCGCCGCCGACGACATCGAGCGCCAAGGCTTCGGCGACACGAATGCCGTCTACAGCAGCCGACAAAATGCCGCCCGCATAACCGGCACCTTCGCCAGCGGGATACAGCCCCCGCGTATTGATGCTTTGAAAATCGTCACCGCGTTTGATGCGGATCGGCGCCGAGGTGCGCGTTTCCACGCCGGTCATGATGGCGTCTTCCATAGCATAGCCTTTGATCTGGCGTTCAAAGGCCGGGAGCGCCTCGCGGATCGCCGCAACAACATAGTCGGGCAAACAGGCACTGAGATCGGTGAGGTGAACGCCGGGCTTATAAGACGGCTGCACATCACCGAATTCCGTTGAGGGTTTGCCGGCAAGGAAATCCCCGACGCGTTGGCCGGGCGCTTCGTATGTGCTGCCCCCGGCGACAAAGGCCCGCGATTCCCACACCCGCTGAAAAGCGATGCCTGCCAAGGGATGTCCCGGATAGTCCTGCTCTGGCGTAATGCCGACAACGATACCACTGTTGGCGTTACGCTCGGCGCGCGAATACTGGCTCATGCCGTTGGTGACGACGCGCCCTTCCTCCGACGTGGCCGCCACGACCTGCCCACCGGGGCACATACAGAAGCTGTAAACTGCCCGGCCATTGGCGCAATGATGCACAAGCTTGTAATCGGCGGCGCCCAACAGCGGATGGCCGGCATATTTCCCAAAGCGCTTGCGATCAATCATGGCCTGCGGATGTTCAATCCGCACACCGATGGAAAACGGCTTGGCTTCCACATAGACGCCGCGGTCATAGACCATTTGAAACGTGTCGCGGGCGCTGTGACCTACGGCCAAAACCACTTGATCGGTAGCGATGCGCTCGCCGCTTGCCAGCACGACACCTTGGATTTGCCGCGACCCGTCAGCGCGCACCTCGATATCAAGGTCATCCACTTTGCTTTGGAAACGGACTTCGGCGCCCAGCTTTTCCATGGTCGCGCGCATATTCTCAACCATCGATACCAAACGGAACGTGCCGATATGCGGCTTGCTGACATAGAGGATTTCCTCGGGCGCGCCGGCTTTGACGAACTCCGTCAGCACTTTGCGACCGCGATAGGCCGGGTCCTTGATCTGGCTGTGCAGCTTGCCGTCCGAGAATGTGCCCGCACCGCCTTCGCCGAACTGCACATTGGATTCGGGATTGAGCACACGCTTGCGCCAGAGTGCGAAAGTATCCTTGGTCCGTTCGCGCACGATCTTGCCGCGGTCGAGGATGATGGGACGGAACCCCATTTCGGCAAGAAGGAAGCCCGCAAACAATCCGCACGGTCCCGTGCCGATCACAACCGGACGCGACTCCAGGTTTTCCGGCGCGCGAGCAACAAATTTATAGGTCGTATCCGGGCTCGGGTTCACATGCCGGTCGCCGTTCAGGCGTTTCAGCACCTGGGCTTCGTTTTTGACGGTGACATCGAGGGTATAGATTAAATGGATCGCGGAGGTCTTGCGGGCATCAAAGCCCCTGCGAAAGACCACAAAATCCGTAAGATCGGCAGCTTGGATGCCGAGCTTTTTCAGGATTGCCTCTTTAACGGCCCCTTCGGGGTGATCCAGCGGCAATTTAATTTCGGTTAGACGTATCAAGGCCAAGATTCCAAAGCAGAAACGGGCGCCACCATAAGGCGATTTTTCGTTCTGTCCTAGGGTGTCCGACAGGCGAGCGCGGAACTTATACGGGTATGCGTCGTTTAACTCTTGAACCCCATTACTGAAAGCCTGGAAAGGAATATCCCATGCCTCTTATGTCAATCATCGTCACCCTGATCGTTGTGGGCGTGCTGCTGTGGCTGGTTAACAGCTACATCCCCATGGATGGTAAAATTAAAGGCATTCTGAATGTGGTGGTCGTGATCGCTGTCGTCCTGTGGCTGTTACAAGCCTTCGGTGTAATGGGTTCGCTCAGCGGCGTGCACGTCAGCTAATTAGAATTAGCGGCAACAATAGTTTAGGCGATACTGCGGCCAAGGCCGCAGTATCGCGTTGTTGTTATTAGGCGCCATCTCCTGATGGTGTAAGATGTGGGCAGCTATTTTGGTTTCCCGCGAGCTAACCGAGGAGGTCGCCTATGAAAACCACATCGAGCAAAACCACATCCAATTTGTTTCTTTTCGCTGCATTCGCCGCGCTGACGGCTGCGCCACTGACAGCGCATGCCGCAGGCGAAGAATGCGTGCGTCTTCGCGATATCCAAGATTCGCCCGTCATCAACGACAAAACCATTCTGCTAAAACTGAATGCGGCCCATCAATATAAGCGCGTCGATCTCTCAAGCTCTTGCTCGGGGCTCATCTACAGCGGCTTTTCGCATAAGACCCCGGACGACCAGTTGTGCAAGTCGGAAACGCTTACAGTGAATGGCGTCGGCGGCGGAGTCTG
>CAITZE010000327.1 GCA_903896775.1 uncultured bacterium | reverse complement strand
TGACCTGATGATGCGCCAGCACCCCGGCCAGTCGTTCGGTGCCGCCATTCCTGACGAGATCACGCCGGAGTTCGTGCGCGACGAAGTGGCGCGCGGTCGCGCCATCATCCCGTCCAACATCAACCACCCCGAGTCCGAGCCGATGATCATAGGCCGCAACTTTCTGGTTAAAATCAATGGCAATTTAGGCAACTCCGCCGTGACTTCATCCATTGATGAGGAAGTGGAAAAAATGCTCTGGGGCATACGCTGGGGCGGCGACACCGTCATGGATTTGTCGACGGGGCGTAACATCCACACCATCCGCGAGTGGATCATGCGCAATGCACCGGTACCGATTGGCACCGTGCCGATTTATCAAGCGCTGGAGAAGGTCAACGGCAAAGCCGAAGACCTGACCTGGGAAATTTTCCGCGATACCCTGATCGAACAGGCCGAACAGGGCGTCGATTACTTTACCATCCATGCCGGCGTTTTGCTGCGCTACATCCCGCTGACCGCTAAACGCGTCACGGGCATTGTGTCCCGTGGCGGTTCGATCATGGCAAAGTGGTGCCTGGCGCATCACAAAGAGAACTTCCTCTACACGCACTTCGAAGACATCTGCCAGATCATGAAGGCTTATGACGTCTCGTTCTCGCTGGGCGACGGCTTGCGTCCAGGGTCCAACGCCGACGCCAACGATGCGGCGCAGTTCGGTGAACTGGAGACGTTGGGTGAGCTGACCAAAATCGCCTGGAAGCACGACGTGCAGGTCATGATCGAAGGCCCGGGCCATGTGCCCATGCATAAAATCAAGGAAAACATGGACAAGCAGCTCGAGGTTTGCGGCGAAGCGCCGTTCTACACTTTGGGACCACTCGTCACCGATATCGCGCCCGGCTATGACCACATCACCAGCGGCATTGGCGCGGCCATGATCGGCTGGTTCGGCACAGCGATGCTGTGTTACGTCACGCCGAAAGAGCATCTCGGCCTGCCCGACCGCGATGACGTTAAAGCCGGTGTGATCACGTACAAGATCGCGGCTCACGCCGCCGATCTTGCTAAGGGTCACCCTGGCGCGCAAATTCGCGACAACGCGCTGTCACGCGCGCGTTTTGAGTTCCGCTGGCGCGATCAGTTCAATCTGAGCCTCGACCCCGAAACCGCGGAAAACTTCCACGATCAGACTTTGCCGGCGGAAGGCGCTAAGATCGCGCACTTCTGCTCCATGTGCGGGCCGAAGTTCTGCTCCATGAAAATCAGCCAAGAAGTCCGCGAATATGCCGAGAAGGGCATGGCGGAAATGTCGGAAGCCTTCAAGGAATCCGGAGCTGAGATTTATCAGGAGACGAAGACCGCGACCTGAGCCAAAGGCGTGCAGCCTTCGGAGAATCTGATCGAGGCAGTGACGTGTCTGCAAGCTGGGCGGCTTGACGACGCTGAACGCTATTGCCGCGCGGGGTTGAACGACGACCCGTCGGGGCTCGACGGCTATCAGCTCCTTGCCGCGATCAAAATGCAGCAAGGGTATCCAGCCGAAGCCATCGAAACTCTGCACACGGCGCTTAATCATCACCCGCAGAATGCCGCATGCCGTTTCATGCTGGGCTCGGCCTTGCGCGCTTTGGGCCGGCGCGATGACGCTATGGCGCAATATCGCGAGGCGTTGGAGCGCGACCCGACGCTTGCGGAAGCTCACAGCAATATGGGTGTGCTGTATCACGACAAGGGCGACCTTGAACCCGCCATCGCCTGTTATCGCGCAGCGCTTCAGTACGCTCCCGGCCATATAGCCGCGCGGCTTAATCTTGCTGCGGCCTTGCGCGCGCTGGGCCGGACCGAAGACGCGCTCCGCGAATTCGAGACTATCGTCACCTTCAAGCCGGATCACGCTTACGCCGAATTGATGGCGCTTCACAGCAAACGTGAGCTGTGTGAATGGCAAGGTTACGGCGATATGGTCGAGCGCGTGCGGATCCTTGCCGAAACGAAGGGCGGCACGTTCTCGCCGATCCTGCTGACCTCCTGGCCGGTACCGCCGACGTTACTTCTGATTGCTGCCAAAAAATATGCCGCGACCTTTGGCGACCCGGCCGGATTTCCTAAACGCGCCGCAACGAGCGGTAAAATTCGCATCGGATACATTTCGGCGGATTTCCGCCGGCATGTTGTCTCTACGGTCGTCGCACCGATCATCGAAGCCCACGACAAGAACCGCTTTGAAGTGATTGCCTACTCCTATGGGCCGGACGACGGCAGTGTCGAACGCAAGCATATCCAAGACATATGCACGGATTTCGTCGACCTGCAGGCGCTGGCCGATGACGAAGCGGCGCAAAAAATTTACCAAGACCGTATCGATGTTCTTGTGGATCTCAGCGGTTACGCGGGCAGCGTGCGCCATAAGATCCTTGCGTTGCGTCCCGCACCTGTGCAGATCTTCTGGCTAGGTTATCCCAGTTCCACCGGGTCGCCGGCCATCGATTATCTCGTCGCCGACGCGTTCACGATTCCCGCCGAATTCGAGGGATTCTACAGCGAGAAGATCATGCGGCTGCGAGGCCCCTGCCAGCCTCACAACATTTCTCTTTCGCCGGCGCAGCCCAAAGCGCGCGCCGCTTATGGCCTCCCAGAAACCGGTTTTGTGTTTTGCTCGTTCAATCATCCGCAGAAGATCACGCCCGAAATTTTCGCAACTTGGATGGCGATCCTCGTCGCTGTTCCGGAAAGTGTATTGTGGCTGCGTGCTGACCGCGACACTGTGCACGCCAATCTGCAGCGCAGCGCCGCTGCCGTGGGCGTGGACGCGAACCGCCTGATCTTCGCACCGCGCCTGCCAGACGCCGCAGATCACCTCGCCCGTTACCTTGTCGCGGATGTCGCGCTCGATACCTTTCCCCACAACTCTCACACCACCGCCAACGACGCGCTGTGGCTGGGCTGCCCGTTGATAACATTAACGGGTGACGTGTTTGCAGCGCGTTTGGCCGGCAGTATGTTGCAAGCCCTCGACGTGCCGGAACTTATTACGGCATCCCTCTCGGATTATCGCGATGCGGCTGTGCGCTTGGCAACAGCTCCAAATGAACGCGCCGCCATTAAAGCAAAGCTAGTCGCGGCCCGGGCGCGCGGGCTTCAGTTCGACACCGCCCGCTTTGTGCGACAGCTGGAAGCTTGTTTCCTAGAAGCTCACGGAATTTATACGGCGGGGCAGAATCCCCGGAACATTACGGCGCCACCTTCGTAGGACTCACATCTACCAGCAGGTGAATTGAGCGTGCGACGTTTTTTCAAAATCATCTTGATTCTGCTGGCCATCACCATTGTCCTCCCAGCGGTTGTTGTATTTGCCTATCGCATGATCGCGCCACCCGTGACACCGCTCATGCTCATCCGCGGCGGTAAATTCAATTACAGTTGGGTGCCTTTGGCGCGCATCGCGCCTGTCCTAGCGCGCTCGGTTCTCACAGCAGAGGACGAGAACTTCTGTAATCATCACGGTTTCGACGCCGCCGCCATTCAGAAGGCGCTGGACCAGTATTTGGACGACGACGATCAGGAGACCTTGCGCGGAGGCAGCACCATTTCCCAGCAGACCGCGAAGAATGTCTTTCTTTGGCCCGACCGTACATGGCTACGCAAAGGTTTGGAGACTTGGTTCACCGTATATATCGAGACGCTCTGGCCCAAGCCGCGCATTATGGAAGTTTACCTGAACGTCGTAGAATGGGCGCCCGGTGTCTATGGCGCAGAGGCTGCCGCGCGGCATCACTTCCACAAAAGCGCCGCGGCATTGTCACCTCACGAAGCGGCGTTACTGGCCGCTGTACTGCCCAATCCGCGCAAGTGGAATGCGTCCGACCCAGGCCCTTACGTGCGCGGGCGTGCCGAAACGTTACAAGGACGGGCTGCACGTTTGGGCACACTGGCGAGCTGTCTTAAGTCTTGAAGTCCACAGGACTGCGCGGCGGTGGATTTTTGCGTGAAGATCTTTTGACCTCCTCATCCACAGGTAATTCGGCCTCTTCCGACGGCGACGAATCCGATTTCTCGCCGCGAGGCTTTGACGGAAAAGCCGCGACGGTGTCCGCCATTTGTTTTGCGTCCAGACGCGGCACCGCAACTTTTCGGCCAGCCAAGGCGCCTTCAAGCGCTTCAACCAATGTGGCCACTGCCGCTGGCTTGATCAGGAAAGACGAGATACCAAGCCGCGCGGCGCTGCGGTAGAGGTCCATATTGTTGTCGCTGGTCAACATGATGACCGGCAGCTTCTTTAAAAGCTCAGACTTCGATGCACGTATTTTCTCAATCAACTTTAGGCCATTCATACCAAGCAGGTGGTAATCGACGACGACCACATGCGCGAGCCCTGGGCTCTTTTCGAGATTATAGAAGGCATCTTCAGCCGACCGGGCGCTGTGCAGCACGCCGACCTTCGATGTCAGCATGCGCTCCAAAAGGTCGAGCACAAAGGTGTGATCCTCGACAATGAGGACCGACGCATCCTTAAGCTGCCGTGGCGCGTTGTCGTCGGATTTCATGACGCGGAGCCCTCGCCTGCACCGGTACAGCGGCAATCATAGGATAAATCGGGCTGTGTAATCCATCCCGCGTACCGAATTCACACACGCATGTGGGTTAGATCACGATGGATGACGCTTCGTTTTCCAAGAGCCGCATGATGGCAAGGGCAGCGATATGCGAGGTTTTTGGATTATCCGGCGACGGATTGGCGTTGATTTGCAACGTCATGGAGCCGAAGGCACCTTCGGCCTCCAAGTGATGGACGTTCTGTGTAATACCGGGATCTGCGACAAGCTCAACGGTTGTCGCCTCGAAGCCGATGCCCGCAAGGGCCGCTGTCGCAGCGACATTGGCGTTTTTCGGAAAACTCAGAGCGGCCTGGCGCGCATTACCGGAAAAGATCACTGTCGGCGTCGCGATCGCCTCAAGGTTATGGGTTTTTTCAGCCGGTGTGCCTTTCCAAGCCAGCGGCGGCTTCTTCGAGCGCAGCATGACCTTGGTGAGGCCCGCAAGCTTGGCCGCGGACAAAGCATCAATGCCCGGCAAAGCGCCGGCCACGAGCTTTACACGGGCCGTTGAGTGCTCTGCCGCTGTGCGAATTTTATCCCACAACGCCGCGTCGGCCAAACTGCCGGTGGAGACGATGATGAGATCGAAACCAGCTTCCAAAATTGGAACGGCATGAGCCGCCACCGCGCTGTGGCCCGCACATTCAACCACGATATCGGGCGCAAAGTTCAGCAGTGCGGACAAAGTATCGACGACGGGATAAGCGCCGGCGTCGTTTTTCCCGGATGCGAGGGCGGCCACGATCTGCAAACGGTCTTTACGCGTAGCGCAGAACTCTGCAACCAGCGTGGCGATAGATCCGTTACCGATGAGCGCGATTTTCACGAAAGTGATCCTATAGTCGGAAACCGAGAATAGGGGCCTTCGATTCCTCCATCAAGCGACGGTTCCGCGGCGTGATAACGATTTAGCGATCAGCACGGCCTTTACGGATCGCAGCGCGGCCGAACTTGGCGCGAACCGCATCCATGGCGCGTTCGACCTGGGCGTGATGGGGCTGCCCGCCCGGATCTACCCCGCCGAACAAGTCAGGGGGATTGGCCAAAGCAGCATCGGTTAACGTGTCTAGCCCAACGCCGATCAAACGGAACGGACCGACCTTAGCTTCTTTCAAAAGCAGCGGTTCGGCGGAGCGAAAAATGACTTCGGCCAACTGCGTCGGTGCAGACATGCGGTGATTGCGCGTGCGCAGTTTGAAGCGCGCGGTTTTGAGTTTGAGTGTTACGGTCCGGCCCGCGAGCCCTTGCGATTTGAGGCGGTCGGCGACACGCTCGCACAGCGGCCACAAGAGACGGCGCAACTCGGCGATATCGGCGATATCGTATTCAAACGTGGTTTCCGCCGAAATGCTTTTGGATTCACGGTCGACGCTCACAACACGGTGATCGATACCGCGCGCCAGCAGCGCGAGATGCGCGCCGGTATCGCCGTAATGCATGGCTAACTGCTTCTCTGGGAGTTTTTGCAAATCGCCGATGGTGAACAGGCTATCCACCTTCAAGCGATCCGCAAGCGATGGCCCAACGCCGGGAAGTTTATTGATCGGCAAGTCGTGAAGAATTTCGATTGCGTCGCTTTGGCCGATGACCGCTAAACCACGCGGCTTCTTGAGGTCCGACGCCATCTTCGCCAGAAACTTATTGTAGCTGAGGCCAATGGATACGGTGATACGCACCTCGCGCTCGATTGTGCGTGCGATATGGGCAAGTGTTGCCGCAGGCGAGCGGTTGAAAAGCATAGCGGTACCCGAGAGATCGAGAAAGGCTTCGTCCAGCGACAGCGGTTCCACAAGTGGCGTGGCGCTGTCGAAAACTTTCCGCACCTCCTGGCTTACGCGTTTGTACTTGGCCATGTCGGGTTTGATCACCACAGCCTGTGGGCACATCTGCAGCGCCTTGAACATCGGCATGGCCGAGCGCGGGCCATAACGCCGCGCGATATAGCAAGCCGTCGACACCACACCGCGCCGCCCGCCGCCACCGACAAGAACCGGTTTGTCGGCCAAGGCCGGGTTGTCACGCTTCTCAACCGTGGCATAGAAGGCGTCGCAATCGATATGCGCCATAGAAAGACGACCCAGCTCTGGGTGGTGAACCAGACGATCCGAGCCGCAACGCGCACATGTGGGCTGAAAAACGATTGTCTCAGCCAGGCAGTCGCGGCACAGCGTGGTGATGGATTCGGAAGGGTGAGCGGTGTGCGCCATGCCTTTAAGTTTAAGCCCAACGGCGCGGCTAAACCACCTGCCGGAGGCATTGACTTCGGCCCGGGAAAGCCCCAATTCAGGGCCTTCATTTTGGGGGTAAATGGTGTGAGCAATCGTAGCGGCGGTCCGACCCGTTGGAATATGCCCGACCGACCCCGGAGTAAGAATTACGCCTATCTCAAGCGTACTTACGCCTTCATGCGCCCTTATGTGCGCCAGCTCGCTTATTTCGGCGTCGCTTTGGCAATTACTTCCGTTGCGACTTTAAGCATCGGTACGGGCCTCAAATTTGTCATCGACCGTGGCTTGAGCGCCGGCAGCGCCACCATGCTGGATCAAGGTCTGGCCATTTTGATCGGCATCGTCCTTGTGATCGCCGTCGGCAGCTTTGTTCGGTTCTATTATATCTCGTGGATCGGCGAACGCGTGGTCGCCGACATCCGCACGGCAGTTTTCAGCCACATCCTAAAACTGAGTCCCGGCTTTTTCGAGACCACCAAGACGGGCGAAATTCTCTCACGCCTGACGACCGACACATCGCTGCTGCAGCAGGTGATTGGATCGAGCTTCTCCATCGCCATTCGCAACGGTTTTGCGCTGGTAGGCGGCGTGATCATGCTGACCGTCACCAATATCAAGCTCACGGGGCTAGTGGCCCTGGTCGTGCCGGCGGTGATTGTGCCGATCATCTGGTACGGCCGAAAGGTGCGTAAGCTTTCGCGCGAGACGCAAGACCGTGTGGCCGACGTGGGCTCATACGCCGAGGAAAACCTCAACGCCATCCGCACCGTGCAGGCCTTCGTGCACGAAGACCTCGACCGTGATTTCTTCCGCCGCAACGTCGAGAGCGCTTTCGGCACCGCCATGAAGCGCATCTTTGCCCGCGCCATGCTGGGCGCGGTTGTCATCTTGCTCGTCTTCAGCGCCATTTCCACGGTGGTCTGGGCCGGCGGGCGTGATGTCATCTCCGGCGAGATTACACCGGGCGCGCTGTCGGCATTCATTTTCTACGCCATCATGGTAGCGGCGTCGGTCGGCGCCATGACTGAAGTTATGGGTGATTTGCAGCGCGCGGCGGGTGCGACGGAACGCCTGATTGAGCTTCTGGAAACCCCACCCGACATCATTGCGCCCGCCCAACCGAAAGCCATGCCGACGCCCGCGCGTGGCGCGGTGGATTTGGAAAACGTCACTTTCCATTATCCGTCACGTCCCGGCACAGCGGCGTTAAAGGGCCTATCGCTGTCAATCACCCCTGGAGAACACGTGGCGCTGGTGGGACCTTCGGGTGCCGGCAAGACCACCGTCTTCCAGCTTTTGCTGCGTTTTTACGATCCACAATCGGGCACAGTACGCCTCGACGGCATGGATTTGCGCGATGTTGATCCGCGCGAAGCACGCGCGCGTATTGGCCTGGTCTCGCAAGATCCGGTTATCTTCGCGGCCGACGCCATGGAGAATATTCGCTACGGCCGCCCCACCGCGACCGACGCCGAGGTGCATGCCGCCGCTGAAGCCGCTGCGGCCATGGAGTTCATTTCCAAACTGCCCGACGGCATGAAAAGCTTTCTGGGTGAACGCGGCGTGAGATTGTCGGGCGGGCAGAAACAGCGCATCGCCATCGCGCGCGCCATCCTGCGCGATCCAGCGCTATTGCTGCTTGATGAAGCAACCAGCGCGTTGGATGCGGAAAACGAACGTCTGGTGCAGATCGCGCTGGAACGCCTGATGGTGGGACGCACAACCATGGTCATCGCCCATCGCCTCGCCACCGTCGTAAACGCCGACCGTATCGCAGTTATCGACGATGGGCATTTGGTGGCGACGGGCCGTCACGACCAACTCTTGGTCAGCAATCCTTTCTATGCCCGCATCGCGGCTTTGCAATTCTCGGCGGATGCCGGAACACCGCCATCGGATGTAGCGGCGCAATAAACACCCGTTATTGCCACGTCTTCGCGCGCAATTGGGTTTGATCCATTTTGCGTTGTGCGAATTTGCGCGTGAGATAGCTGTAAAAAAGCCAATCCTTAAACGTGAAGGGCACGAGGTGGTACAGCAGCTGTTCGAAGGTCGTCCAGTTAACAGCGGTGCGGTCGTTACGCCGGTTTGATGTCACGCACCACAGATCAAAATCGTACTTTGCACGGCCGACCTTAAAGACGCGCTGCATGACTTCGTGATCTTCCAACACAAAGGGCCAAAGCTTCGCCGAATATCCCCCAGCTTCGCGCAAGGCCATCGTCCGAAAGGTTTGTCCGAAGCCGCCGGTGTGAGCTTGCCGACTGAGCAAATGTGCAACGATCATGGTCTTGATCTGCCGGCGCTTTGCGATGCCTTCAATCGGCGGGCCACTGAGATTGCTGGCCATCACCGCCACGACATCGGATGAAGAGGCCGCAAAAACGTCGGCGCAGCGTTTTAGATAATGCGGCGGATAAAGCGTATCGGCGTCGCAGAAGGCAACGAACTCGGTATTCACGCGCGCCAATCCGCATTCCAGCGCATTGATTTTTCCGGGACGCGGTTCGTGCAAATAAACCACCGTGACGTCGGTACGATCTTTCAGAATCTCCCGGCACAGGTCAACCGAGCCGTCAGTTGAGGCATTATCGACCAAGATAAGTTGGAAGGGCTTTAAATCCTGGGCCAGCAACGACGCTAAAGTCGCGGGAAGATATTGGACTTCATTGTAGTAAGGCACCACGACCGACCAGGACGGCGCGGTTGACGTTTGAGGTGCCATGACTAATCCCAATCCT
>CAITZE010000326.1 GCA_903896775.1 uncultured bacterium | reverse complement strand
TCATGTGCGGTCTTGCGCTGTTGTACGCGCTGGGATCTGCGATCCCAGCGCAGGCACAATCGATGTCGGGGCTTCACATTGGCGACAATATCTCGCAGACGGCGAGCCTGGGTCCCGCGACCGACAAAGGGCGATATAAAGACTATGCCGCGCAAAGATGGAAGTTGGAAAATGGCAATGCATTCTCTGTGTCGTCGACAGCGGAAGATAAAATTGCGTACTTAGAGAACGATTGGGGGCATAAGCCCGCCGGCGATAAAAGCGGACTCTTTGGCTTCACCTATGGTCAAACCACATTAAGCGATATCCGTAAGAAACTTGGCAGCAACGGAATGGCTTTCAAAAATCGCATCGCGACCATGGAAACTAAAGCTGGCGTTGTCATGCTCAATTCCTACGAAGTTGGAGCGGTCATGATCACTTTTTATAGTGTCATCCCTGCCGAGCAGTTCGAGACAGCAAAAGCCGTCGCGGATGACCCTGAAAAATTTGGAGCTTTCGCCAAGTTAGACGCTATCTCATTGGCGAGCGCTGACTACGTTGCCAAAAATTGGGGTGATCGCATAACCGATCCCGCCTACAAAAAAGTGACCGTTCCGGCAGAAATGAAGTGATCGGCTTACTTCGGCGCCAAATTTAAATAGCCCTTTTTCCAGTCGGCGGCGGCTTCGGGCCGTGTGATGTATTTGATAAAAATCGCGGCGGTTGCGGGATCGATTGCCTTGGCACAAACCGCAGCCGAGATATCTAGCTGCATGTGCAGTTCTGGCGGCACATTACCGATAACGTCAACGCCGGGAATTGAGTCTTCACTCAGCGTACCTATTCCAAACGGAACCTCGCCTTTTTTAACCGCGCCAGCCGGCGCCCCAGTGGTAATGGTTCCTTTAGCGCCGGCAAACTCTGGGCGCGTCAGCATTTTTGCGACTTGTGCGCCGCTCGTGCTCCCACGAACCGGATCGGCATAACCGACACCATTGGCTTTCACCGTGGCGATGAATTTGGGCAACGTCGAAATGTCGGGATGAGGCGCGCCGGTTTTCACAACAGCAGCCATCGGAATCGTGCCGACGAAAGTGAGCGTGTTGGGTTTAAGAGCGGCGGTAATAACGGGAAACTCGCTGGGCGGAAGCACCACTACATCACAGGCTTTGCCGTTGCCGACATCGTTACGAATTTGACCGCTGCCCCCGTTCTCAATCGTGGCTTTGTTGCCCGTCGCTACGGCCCAGCTTTCCGCGAGAGCCTTCAGGCCTCCGCCGGCGCTGCCTGGCGTGATGACATGGATCTCTGCCGCATTGGCGGCGCTGGCCGCAACTATAGATCCGGCGATCAAAAACTGACGCAGCATGACTGTCCTCCCCTTTTAACGTAAGGACGCTAGCATGCTTAAGCGTTCAATTGTACCGATGGTCTACTCTGGCTGCCAGAAGCTCAAGCTATCGCGGCCTGCGGCGGAACTTCGTCCGTCCAGACTTTGAAGCTGACCAGAGCATTGAGGCCAAAGGTATTGCTGATGGGCACATCCGTGGCATCGCGGCCTCGGCCAATGAGCACCCGCCCAATACGCGGCATATTGTTACGGGCGTCAAAGGTGTGCCAGTCCCCATCCAGGTAGACTTCGAACCAGCCGGCGAAGTCCATAGGGCCATAAGGTGGCGGCATACCGATATCGCCAAGGTACCCCGTGCAATAGCGCGTGGGTATGTTCATGCAACGGCACAGCGCGACCGCAAGGTGCGCGTAGTCGCGGCAAACCCCTACCCGCTCATTATATGCTTCCCATGCCGTGCGTGTGCAGCGGGCTTGCTGATAGTCGAAAGTAATGTGGTTGTGGACGAAGTCGCAAATGTTCTGGACGAGAGCCCATCCCGGTGGCGAGTTGCCAAAGAGGTTCCAGGCGATGTCCGACAGACGGTCGGTCTCGCAGTAGCGACTGCCCAACAAAAAAACCAATGTTTCTTCGGGCAGGTCTTGGACGGCGTGCTGGCGTGCTGAGAGCAGCACGGGATCCGGCAAGCCCGTATCCTTGACCATGCCAGTAGCGGAAATCTTGATCTGCCCTTGCGGAGCTACGATCCGGCTGCACCAATTCCCGAACCCATCGCGATAGGTGGTGATCGGGACGCCGGGCGTCGTCTTCATCCGGTCAGGCACGATGATGTCGCCCGCCCGGGAATGGTGGATATTGAGCATCAGCACCATTGGTGTCGGTTGCAAACAGTCGTAAATCAGCTCGTAGCCGACACGGATTTCCATCGCTATTTCCTTTAAGGCGTTAGTTCCCCACGTTTAAATCCGCGGCGGGCGTATAAGTTCCCGACTATTTTCGGGATAGGGCATTCCAGACCGTGCCCAATATGCGTGCAAGGCGCTCGGCCCATAGGTTTTGGCCTGCTGCATCCGCTATCAGGTCCTGGCGAACTTCAATCTCAACACTGGGAATTCCGCGCCGTTCGCCATGCACCGGGACCGTGTAATCGCTCTCATCGCCGAGGGCATAAGGCTCGTTGTCGCCAATGACGAAGCCGCCTTCCCGCTCCAACTGTTCCATGATGGGCTTGGCGAGGCGATTATCGCGGTTGTAGAGCAGACCCGCGTGCCAAGGCCGGCTGACGCCTTTGAACACCGGCGTAAAACTGTGAAGAGCAATCAAGGCGGTGGGAATACTATTCGCCTGCCGCCGTTCGAGTTCCCGCGTTATTGCGGCATGATAGGGCGTAAATATCTCTGCGCGGCGCGTTTCCCGCTCACCTGGCGACAGTGTTTGATTGCCGGGAATTGATGTGTACTCGCTCAGAGTTGCGATTGAATCCTGGGCTTCGGGCGGTCGATTGCAATCGATCACCAGACGCGAATAGGTCTGGAAGATTGTAAAAGCATCAAGCGTCTCAGCCATGAATTGGCCCAATCCCGCTACACCGATATCCCATGCGATGTGCCGCTGAAGTTCGGAATCCGGTAATCCCAGCGTACCCAGGGCTTTGGGGGTTCGGTTGCCGGCGTGGTCGCAAACCAGGATAAACGGTGCAGTGCCCTGCTCGCGAAGGATGCTCAACGCCGGCGGATCGTCTCCGCTCAACAACCGTGGGAATTCATTCACCAGAAAGCGTCTTCCACCGATACGACAGATAGGAAGGTATCACGGTTTAGGGTCGTTCCCTATCATTTCAGCGTACATAATAAGGACGGATTTAAAGCAAAAGCCCTTGTGCCGGCTTTGGGTCGGCGCTCGTTAAAACCTCGGGCCCTTCGTTTGCAACGCTATTGATCCTGCGGCTGACAGCTGTCCTTTTCATAAGATTCCCAGGATACGGCTTTAGCAGCGGCAGCACTTCGCCAGCCGAATGGCTATCCACATCAAGCCAGGCATCGAAATGTTTAGGGTCTAAAATGACCGGCATGCGGTCATGGATTTCACTCACGACGTCATTGGCAGACGTCACAATGATGGTGAATGATTCGATAGATTCAGGCCCCTTCTCCCAACGCTGCCAGAGACCGGCGAAAGCCATGGGCCGATCATCTTTGCGCGCGAAGAGATAGGGCTGCTTGCCGCCCGCTTCGGTTTTCCATTCATAAAAACCATCGGCAATCACGAGACAGCGGCAGTTTTTAAACGCATCTCGAAACGTCGGCTTTTCCGACACTGTTTCGGCACGGGCATTAATCGTGTTGGCCTTGAATTTAGAATCTTTGGCCCACGAGGGAATCAGACCCCAACGCAAAAGCGCCAACTGCCGTCCGCTCGGCGTAAGACGCACGACTGGCGCATCTTGGGTGGGCGCAATGTTATAGCGCGCTGGCAAATTTGGGCGTCCCGCGCGGATGTTGAAATCCTCAACGATAACCCCAGTCGGCGTAATGAGTTTGTAGCGCGCGCACATGCCGCTATTCACATGATGACAACACGAAAGGTCAAGAAAGATTGCAACCTGCGCGGGCGAATACGTCCAATGCGGAGGAAAATCCCATCCTCGCTGCAACGCTTTTCAAGACTTATGCGTTGTCCATTCAAGCCGCCAAGCTCACCGGCGACTCTTTCTGGGAGTAAGAACATGACTTATCTCGATTATTCACCGCTCATTGATACTGGCCTCGTCATTGCCCTTGCCTGCGTTGTATGGGCCGCGTACCGCGAACTGCGCAATCGCCAGCAGCGCATTCTGGCAAGAAAAGAAGCCTATCCGAATTAGATCTTCGCGCCGAATGTAGACGCGGATTTTAACGGGGACCCTTGCGGTCCCCGTTTTGTTTACGCGTGATTTCGCGCTTTACTTGCAATCTTAAAGCCATATCCTGCCAGCCGTGAGAACGAAGGGGCGGCTTTAAATGCAGTTTCCAGCGGCGCGTTTCGCGCGCGCAATACCGGCGATTTGGATCGCGGTATTGCTACTGCCAAGCCTCGTCTGGATTTTCCTAGACCATCGCGTTTGGCCATGGGATCCCGCCTATTATGGCGATTGGACTCTGCATCTCCTCAGGCTCATGCACGAGGGTCATTTTCGCCCTTGGTACAATGCCACAATCCATGCGCTCGGCATCATGCCGCCATTGCTGGTTTGGGCTGCGCAAGTTTTTGTGCCTTTACGTCACCTGACCGGTAGCGTGGAATCCGCACTGCTGCTGTCGAACATTTGCGCCTCTGCTGCAACGCTCGCGCTTGTTTATAAGACGGCATGCGATCTCGCGCCGCAAGGCAGAATGTTACGCGGTTTGGCGGCGGCTTCTGTTTGCGGCGGCGCGAGCCTTTTCATCGGTCTTACACATCACTATTTAACCGAGCCGCTTCAGGCTTTCACATCCGTTTTAGCGATAGCGATGGCGCTGCACGCGGAGCGCCGATCGGCTCTGCGTAACATTACTTTCGCAATTATCCTCACGAGCCTCGGCCTTCTCGCGAAAGCCAGTAGCATTATTTTTGTGCTGCCGGCGCTGGCATATATGGCCGTGGCGGTCCTTGCGACCCGTGGCGATCAAAGGCCTCTTATAAAACGCACGGATGTCGCGTGGCTGGCCGTGGCCATTGCGAGCGCTATCGCCGCCATTGGATGGTACGCGGCAAACAGGGACGCCATGATGGCCCACTTCGTCCAAGCCACCGTCGGCGACGAAGTTAAGAATTATCGGCAGCCGACGCCTTACTTTGAGGAACTCGGCTACTGGATAGCCACGATGGCTGACGTGCTTTCTCTCACCCGCTTGATTCCTATGCTGCTCTGTATCTTGACGTTTGCCGCACTTATTATTTCGGCTTGGCGACTAGATATGCGCAGAGGATGGGTGGTCATGCGCGATATAGTGACCAACGGAACTCTCTATGGCTACTACTTAGCAGCAACGCTCGCCGCCAACGCATTCGGCTTTGCCCTGCAAATTAATCACGAGGCGCGCTATCTCGCGCCGCTTATACCCGTGATGGCGGTGCTTGTGGGCTGGGCGCTTGCCGTACTGCGCCGCCCCTTACTCGCACCTCTGGTCCTGACGATGGCAACGGCGTCGGGCATCGCCGCAAACATGGTCACGTTCGGATTGGTGCCTACACTAAGTTATAAGATGTGGCTTTGGCCCGTAGACGCCACACCAGACGAGAGAAACGCGCTCACCCGCGTCGTCGCCACAACATGCCGAAATGAAATTTACCCGCCCGTCCTCGGGGTCTCCTATCCTTGGACAAACGCTAACTCGGCAAACTTTTATGCGGAAAAGCAGCGTCTAAAGAGGGGTCCCGGGTGCAAATACCTTTCAATGCCGCAAGACAGCGTGGAAAGCACATTGGCTTGGCTCGACACTGTGCAGGCTCAGTTTGTCGTCACAATCTCACCCGAGCGGCAAGATCCGCCGAATTTTGCAAATGTGAGCGCCAAGCCTATCGCTGAAGCCCTTGTCTCAGACAGCCGCTTTGAACTGCTGCCGGAATCAGACGAGCGCTTCAAGATGTACAAACGAGTAGACAGTCAGGCGATCCCGGTTGAAGCTAAATAAATACGCCAGTCTTTAGAGGTTTGGCCGCAGCTTTCATGCTGAAATCCCTACACCCGCTTCTCTCAAGTATGACAGCGCGCAGCATCTGGGCTGCTTCGCTATGGCTCATGCTTCTGTTGGCGATGGTCATATTATTTTTAGCGACGCCGACCCTCAATTTCGACGATCTCAGTTTCGGCGAGAACATGCCCAACATCGTCGCGCATCACGGCGTGATCCGCACGTTTATCGTTGAATTGCTGAACAAGGTGGTCGGTCAGGCGCAAATTCGCACCTATGGATTGGCGCGCGCAATTGAAGTCTTGACGATGGCCCTCACGGGAAAGGCGCCGTTACCGACTTATATTTTTATGGTGGTCGTACACATGGTCGGCACGGCTATCATTTATAAATTCCTGCGCGAGATATCGGATGACGCTTATGTCGCATGCTTAGGAGCTATCACCTGGTTTGCCGCACCTTCAATTCTTCCGCTGCTGAAAGTCGAACATCATTTCCTCTATCTCGTAGTGCCTTTTTATCCGCCGCTCCTTTGGGTGCTACTGACCGTTCAGCGCGGGCGTATTTCGTATCTCTTAAGCATCTCATTGTTGACTATGACCTGGTGGTTGGGAGAAGCAGCAATTATTCCCATGGGCGCTGCAGTTATATTGCTCACCTATATGCGTCGAGATCCGCGCATTTTTGTGCAAGGCTGCGTCGCCTTTGGACTGCTGACATGCTTTATCGTCTACCAAATCCTTTTCGTAAGCATTCCGGACCTCCCGCAACGCATTACACCCCATGCGTCTTCATGGAGTGATGCGCGCGCTTTGCTCCCACAAGTTTGGCAAAACGTGCGCGCCACTCTTGGAATGCCGTATTTTGACACGGAGATGGCCAGCAGGATCGGCGGGATTAAAGTTTTCGGCTCGCCAGTCACACTCATCGCTGCCGTCATAGCTGCGGCTGCCGCGATACTCGCGAAGCCGCCGACCAGCGTCGTCACCTCTTTGCCCCGCGTTGAGAATCGCCAGGCCGCGATTGTATTTATTTCTATAGCTATTTTATCGCTGACTGTTTTTGGCTTGTTCGCAGTTTTCAAAATAGGCGCTTTGGCCGTCCGATATACATCGGCATTTTTTGCATTCGTTCCGCTTGGCATCATCGCAACACTCGCAGCTTGTGCGAGCCCATCGCTCGCACGCGCCGCAGCCGCCGCGTGCGCTGTTTTTGCCGTCGCAACTTCGATAGGCTTGCTGTACCGCGCCGAGGTTCTTGTTAATCAGCCAAATCGTGAACTGTTAACCATGACTGCCTTTTGTAAGGATTGCATTCTCCGATGACCACGTCGGCCTCGATCCCCGCCAATACCGCGCTGATCGTCACGTCGATCAATCCGCCCAATCCTGTTATGACGGCCCTGCGCGACGGTGCCCGTGAAAACGGCGTTCGCTTTTTGGTGGTCGGCGATACAAAAAGCCCATCAGACTTTAAACTTGATGGCTGCGATTTCCTCGACATTGCCGCGCAACAGGCCACCGGTTTAAAGTTCGCCGGATTGTGCCCGACGCGACACTACGCCCGCAAGAATGTCGGTTATCTCGTCGCTATCCGCGACGGCGCACCGATGATCATCGAAACCGATGACGATAATTATCCACGCCCAGCTTTTTTTGGTCCACGCGTCCGTGAGCAAAACGTACCTATTGCGGATGCGGCGGAATGGCTGAACCTGTATCGCTACTTTACCGATGTGAACATTTGGCCGCGCGGTCTGCCTCTGAATGAAGTGCAGCGGCCCTTGGCGGCCTTTGACGCGTTGAAGGTTGCGCGCGTCGATTGTCCCATTCAGCAAGGATTGGCGGACGCGAACCCGGATGTCGATGCGGTCTATCGGCTAATCTTGCCCCTGCCCCAGGATTTTCGCAGCGACCGCCGCGTAGCGCTCGGGCCTGGTGCATGGTGTCCCTTCAACAGTCAGAACACCACGTGGTGGCCTGAAACCTTTCCGTTACTTTATCTCCCGGCTTATTGTTCGTTCCGCATGACCGATATATGGCGGAGCTTCGTCGCGCAGCGCATTGCCGCGGCCAACAAATGGCATATCCTTTTTCACGAGCCCACGGTCTGGCAAGAACGCAACGAACATAATCTCATGAAGGATTTCGCCGACGAAATTCCCGGCTATCTCAACAATAGCCGTATTCGCGAAATTCTCGATGCCTTGCCGGTTACCCCGGGAACTGCCCGCATTCCGGACAATCTCCGGCAATGTTATCAGGCTCTGGTGAATGCGAGTATCTTCCCACCAGATGAATTACCACTGCTAGAAGCTTGGCTTACCGATCTTGCCGCCGTAACCGCATGATGGCGGTGCCTCTTCGCCTTTCTCTATGCCTAATGACATGGAACGAAATCGAAGGCTGCCGCAAGGACGTGCCGCTGCTGTCGCGCGATGGCTTCGATGAAGTTTTCGCGATTGATGGCGGCTCGACCGACGGCACGATTGAATACCTGACCAGTCAGGGTATTCCGGTTCATCAGCAAGAAACCCGCACCTACAACGGAGCTTATCTCTCCGCCTTCCGCCACTGTACGACCGATGCGCTGGTGATTTTTCACCCTAAGGGGACTATCGATCCGGAAGTTGCGCAAAAATTCCGTCCATATTTTGAGCAAGGCTATGATCTTGTCATCGCCAGCCGGATCATTCCCGGTAGCGTGAATGAAGAAGACAGCAAGCTTTTCCGCCCGCGTAAATGGTTCGTGCGAGGTCTTGCCATCATCGCCGCCGCTTTGTGGAAACGCCAGGGGCTACTGATCTGGGATGTTCTGCACGGCTGCCGTGGTATGCGGCGCGAGGCGTTTACGCGTATTCATGCGCTTCCTCGCGGAGTTTCGATCGACCTTGAAATGGTCGCACGCGGTTATCGCCTGGGCTTACGCCAAGCCGAATTCCCGGTACAGGAAAAACCGCGCCCCGACGGCGATACCCATTTCAAAGCCTGGCCGACCGGAAAAGCTCTGCTTGGTTATCTGTGGCAGGAACTAAAACGCCCAGCGCCTAGGCTTTAGATTCCTTTTTGAGCAGCGCACGCTTGCGCTCAACACCCCAACGATAGCCCGACACGCTACCGTCACTTCGCAAAACCCGATGGCAGGGAATTGCCACCGCGATACTGTTAGCGGCGCAAGCACTCGCCACAGCGCGCACAGCTTTCGGCGCACCGATTTGCTTGGCGACTTCTGTATAGCTTTTCGTCTTGCCAGCAGGAATCCGGACTAAGGCCTTCCAGACGCGTTTTTGAAATGCTGTGCCTTGTATATCCAACGGTAAACCGAAGTCTTTGCCCGGCGCATCGACAAAGCGAACAACGCGGGCGACGGTTTTGGCGAAGGCACTATCGCCGGGGGTGAGATTTGCTTTCGGAAACCGCCGCTGTAAATCACGGGCGAGTTCAGCCGCATTATCTCCGATCAGGATCGCGCAAACGCCTTTGGCGCTTTGGGCGACCAAAACATTGCCTAACGACGACTCGCCGGTTGCGAACTGGATCGTCGTCTCACTTCCGCCGGCCCGGTAAACGCGCGGTGTCATTCCCAAAACCGCATTGGATTTTTCATAGAAGCGGCTGCTGGCATTGTATCCCGCCTCAAAGATCGCCGCCGTTACGGCTGTGCCACGGCCCAATCCTTCACGCACCTTGTCCTCACGACGCGCGGCTGCGTAGTCGTGGGGCGTTACACCCGTCACACTTTTGAAAAGGCGATGAAAGTGGGACGAGCTGAGACCAAGCTCTTGTGCAAGTGTACCTAGGCTAGGCGCGGTTTCGGCCTCGTCAATCATTCGGCAGGCCCGCGTCACGAGCGCCGCCTGCTGCGTCTCTAAACGGCCCTGCTCCGGTTTACAGCGTTTGCAGGCTCGAAAGCCCGCGCGTTCCGCCGCAGCTACGGATTCAAAAAAGCGGACGTTTTCAGGGCGGGCCCGTCGCGCGGCACACGAGGGCCGGCAATACACGCCGGTCGTCGCGACGGCATAGAAAAATGCTCCGTCCGCCTTTGGGTCGCGGGCGACGACCGACGCCCAGCGCGGGTCTTTCGTGGTTGTGGTGCTCATGATGGCATTCATTTCAGGGTCCTTCTGGAAAGTATATCCACCTAGATGTACGCGCCCGTGGAACCCGACGCACTCCGGTGCTTGCTTTCAAATTCCCCCAACTCAAGCGTTGGTCTTAAGGCATGCCACCGCGCCATTTAGCCGGTTTACGGTCAAAAAATGCCCAAGGCCTACGCAACTATTAGTAACCATAGACGTTAGTAATGTGCTGGGAGGCATCAGCCCATAAGGTAATACCTGTGGTTTTATTACAGATAATATCTGCTAATCATAGGTTGTATTTGGGGAGGTTGGGGAAATGACCCTGCCAGTTCATCTGCAAAGCGAACTCAACTGGGCCAAGGCCAGCTTTCTTGTCGCCGATAGTAAAGCGCTGTTTCGCGACATGGTGCAGACGGCACTCATGGGCGCAGGCGCTAAAAGCGTAAAGCACGCTACCAGCGTCGATAAAGCCACAGATGTCCTCACGCGCTATGGCCAGGAAATCACCTGCGTGATTTGCGATTGGGACATGTCGCCTATCGGCGGCATCGAATTACTCCGTAAGATACGCGCGCGCACCCTTCCTAAAACATCGCCCCGCACCGCCGTCGTTATCCTGACCGCCAAAGCGGATGCAGCTGCGGTTAAGGCGTCTATGGCTCTAGACGTGAACGGCTTCGCAGTCGCCCCGCTGTCTTTTGAGAAGCTGGTCAAGACCGTCGCCAACGCCCTAACCCGGACTTGGATCTTACGGCCACCGGAGTACTACGCTGCCGTGCCTGGAATCGATACTGCGCAGCCGGTTGCCGAGGCGAGGCCTCACAGCACGCGGACGTCTTTTGATACCGGCCATGGATCACATAGCTCAGCGACACATCATCAATCCCACCGGATTTCAGGTATGTCCGATGAAGCACTTGCACCGACACGCGGCGCGGAGCTCAAGAACGTCCATATGTGTCATCTCGGCGAGGTACGCCCTGGGCAAGTCTTGGCGCGTGATCTTCGCGACAAAGATGGCCATCTCCTTCTCAGCGCCGGTGCCGTGCTTAAGCAAACTTTGATCGATCGGCTCACGGGCGTCGCTGAAGGTCATGTCGACAGCTATCACCTGTGGATCGGAGAACGCGATTCACATGCCACGAGTTAAAATGCCCATTCAGCGCGGGCCAATCCGAGCAAGCCGCCCGCCAG
>CAITZE010000325.1 GCA_903896775.1 uncultured bacterium | reverse complement strand
CCGCCGCCGCCGCGACCGTCCTCGGATCGGGTGAATCGCCAATGTGATAGCCGTGGGTGCCCGCCGAATCCGTCTCGATTTCGCCGGTTAATCCCGCTGCATTGACCATATGCCGGAACACGCCCTCAGCAGTTGGGGAACGGCAGATGTTTCCCGTGCAAACGAACAGAACCTTGAACATGGCGCGCCCGCTCCCCAAGATAAGTGCGCATCATGTCGCAAAATTCCGTTATGCCCAAGGTTAAGCCCGCGCTGATTCCATCAGCGGATGGGAGCATTGTGATTCTCACCGGCGCCTGCATTTCCAAAGAATCCGGTCTCGAGACTTTCCGCGATGCCGGCGGCATCTGGTCGAAGGTGCGCCTTGAAGATGTCGCAACACCTGAGGCCTTCGCGCGCGACCCTGCGCGTTGTCACGTTTTCTACAACATGCGCCGCGCCCGGCACCGTGAGACCGACATAAAGCCCAACGCCGCTCATTACGCGCTCGTGCATTTGGAAAACGAATGGCCTGGCGAAGTTATGATCGTGACGCAAAACGTCGATACGCGGCATGACCGCGCCGGTTCCAAGAATCTCATTCATATGCACGGCACCTACAACCAAGCCCGCTGCAATTTCTGCGCTCACGTGATTCCAAACGAAGGCGATCTCAGCGTCGAGGATGTCTGTACCGCTTGCCGCAAGGCAGCCGGCATGCGCCCCAATGTCGTATGGTTTGGCGAAATGCCCATGGAGATGGAGCGCATCATGGCCGCGCTCACATCCTGCGATCTTTTTCTGTCAATCGGCACCTCGGGGAACGTCTACCCCGCCGCGGGTTTCGTCTCAGCCGTGCGTCGGCACGCGGACGCGCATACCGCTGAGCTTAATCTTGAGCCATCAAATGGCGCGACGCTGTTCGCCGAGACACATTACGGTCCAGCCACGGAAATCGTACCGGCTTATGTGGAAGGCCTTCTGCAAAGCCTATGAACAAACTCGAAACCGTCCTTGCCGAAGTCCGCGGTTGTACCTTGTGCACGGATCATTTGCCGCTTGGCCCGCGTCCGATTGTGCGCGGCAAACGCAGCTCCCGCTTGCTCATCATCAGCCAAGCGCCCGGCACGAAAGTTCATGTCACCGGCATTTCTTTTAATGATCGCTCCGGTGATCGTTTGCGGGACTGGCTGGGCATCGACCGCGAAACCTTTTATGACGAAGCGCGCATCGCCATCATGGGGATGGGGTTCTGTTATCCCGGCGTCAACGGCAAAGGCGGCGATCTGCCGCCGCGCCCCGAGTGTGCGCCGCTCTGGCATCCTCGTTTGCTCCCGTTATTCGCAAACGTAGAACTAATTCTTCTAATCGGCTCATACGCCGTGAATCGGTATCTTCCGGACCGTAAGGCAACGCTGTCCGAAACCGTCGCCGCGTGGCGCGACTACGGCCCGCGCTTTATGCCGCTCCCACACCCGAGCTGGCGCAACACCGGTTGGCTAAAGAAAAATCCTTGGTTCGAGCACGAATTGGTGCCTGAATTGCGTAAGCGCGTCAGAAAGCTTATCGCCTAACGCGGCTACAAAGGGAGACTGCCCGTCATGGTGCAAAAGCTCGATCCAGCCGCCCGCGCGGCGGCGTTAAAACAGCTGCCCGCATGGGCGGATGTACAGGGGCGTGACGCTATCCAACGCAGCTTCACCTTTGTCGACTTCAATGCCGCCTTCGGATTTATGAGCCGTGTCGCCCTTATGGCCGAAAAGATGGACCACCATCCGGAATGGTCCAATATTTACAATCGCGTCGATGTAACTTTGGCAACACATGACTGCGGCGGAGTTTCAGAGCGGGATGTGAAGTTGGCGCTGTTCATGGACAAGACAGCGCTTTCCAGTCCGTAAAAAGCCTTTGCGGTGCACAAATCGTCTTCAAGGCCGCCTGCAAAGCGGCCTATCATGCCTTACAGATTCGCTGGGCTGCTCTCAGCCGGCCAAAAGGAGACGGGGACGTGGCAAGCAAGATCTATCCCAATGCCAAAGCGGCGCTGGCCGGACTCTTACGCGACGACATGGTGATCATGTCGGGCGGGTTCGGCCTCTGCGGCATTCCCGCCATCCTCATCGATGCGGTGCTTGAATCGGGCGTGAAGGGATTGACGGTCATCTCCAACAACGCCGGTATCGACGAGGCCGGTCTGGGCAAGCTTTTGCAAACCCGCCAGATCAAAAAAATGATCAGCTCCTATGTTGGCGAGAACGCAACCTTCGCCAAACAATTTCTCGCCGGCGAATTGGAAATCGAATTCAATCCGCAAGGCACGCTCGCCGAACGTATCCGCGCCGGCGGCGCCGGTATTCCGGCGTTCTACACGCGCACCGGTTACGGCACGCAAGTGGCCGAAGGCAAAGAGACCCGAGAATTCGATGGGCATCATTATGTTATGGAGCGCGGCCTATTCGCGGACGTAGCTCTCGTACACGCCTGGAAAGCCGATCCGGAAGGCAATCTCGTCTATCGCATGACAGCGCGTAACTTTAACCCGATCATGGCCAGCGCCGCCAAAGTGACCGTGGCGGAAGTCGAAGAGGTGGTAAGTCAGGGCGATTTTGATCCCGACCACATCATTACGCCGGGCATTTTCGTGCAGCGCATGGTCAAGCTCGAAAATATCAACAAGCAGATTGAACAACGCACCACGCGCAAGCGCGCGGCCGCGGAATAGGGGACGGGCATGGCTTGGGACAGAGATCAGATGGCCACCGCCGACGGAAGGTCGGCATTCAAAAATATCGCGGCGATCACGCGGATGAGGGGCAAATAATATGGCGTGGGACAGAGACCAGATGGCCGCGCGCGCTGCCCAGGAACTCAAAGACGGCTTCTACGTCAATCTCGGTATTGGCATTCCGACGCTGGTGGCCAACCACGTGCCGCCCGGCATCTCGATTCAGCTGCAGAGTGAGAATGGCATGCTGGGCATGGGACCGTTCCCTTATGAGGGCGAAGAAGACGCCGACCTCATCAATGCCGGCAAACAAACCATCACAACATTGCCGACCACGAGCTTCTTCGACAGCGCCACGTCCTTTGGCATGATTCGCGGCGGGCATATCCACCTTTCGATTCTGGGCGCATTGCAAGTGGCCGAGAACGGGGATCTCGCCAACTGGATGATCCCCGGCAAGATGGTCAAAGGCATGGGCGGCGCCATGGATCTTGTGGCCGGCGTGCCCCGCGTTGTTGTTTTGATGGAACACACTGCCAAGGGCGACCAGAAGAAGATCCTCAAGCAGTGTTCGTTGCCGCTCACCGGGAAAGGCGTCGTCAATCTGATCGTCACCGAGCTGGGTGTACTTGAGGTATGGCGTCCGGGTTTGACGCTGATAGATATCGCGCCCGGTGTGACGGTCGATGAAATCCGCGCTAAAACCGAGCCGGATTTCAAGGTCGCGGTAAAACACTAAGCGACCCCAACGGCTATCCAAAAATAGGGAGGATTCCATGCGCGCGCTGCTGCCCGCTTTGAAGCTATTTGCATTGGCCAGCTTGGCGCTGTTTGCGCTTCCGGCTTTTGCGCAAACCGCGCCCGCGACGCCCCCGATGCACCTCTTCATGGCGGGCGGCGATTTGAAAGCTGCCATCGCGAAATTGAAAGCCGCACGCGTCGGCGACCAGCCTTTGGTAAAAGAACCGCGATTGCTGTCACTGCCGCCTTACCGGGCGCAACTTGAATATCGCCCCGGCACCGCGCCGGCCAATGTCCATGAAACCGATGCCGAGATGGTCTATGTGCTGGAAGGTGCCGGCTTTGTCGTCACGGGCGGCAAGCTCGTGAATGAAAGCCGTACAGACGCGACCAACCTCGCCGGCGTATCCATTGCCGGCGGCACCTCCCAAGTGATCGCCGTCGGTGATGTATTTTTAATTCCTGAAAACACGCCTCATCAGTTCACACCTAGCGCCACTAACCCACTGGTCTTGATTTCCGTCCATATGCCTCGTCCGGCCCAACCCGGTTGGAGCTGGCCGTAATGCGGGGCTATTTCGGCATCGGCGTCGAGGGCATCAATAAGCCTTTCAATGTCGGCAATCTGTTTCGCTCGGCCCACGCTTTTGATGCGAGCTTCGTATTCACCATCGCGGCCACCTATCGCCGTGCGGAAGGCGCGCAGACCGACACCTCCGATACATTGGCAAACTTGCCCTTTTACAGCTTTCCCAAAATGGACGACCTGATGCTGCCTAAGGGCTGCGCGCTCGTGGGTGTGGAACTTCATGACGACGCTGTTGAATTGCCCAGCTTTACGCATCCGCGCTGTGCGGCTTATGTGCTGGGCCCGGAACGCAGCTCGCTCTCGCCGGCATTGACGGCCCGCTGCGACCATCTTTTGCGCATTCCAACACGCTTTTGCCTCAACGTCGGCATCGCCGGCGTGGTGGTGATGTACGACCGGCTCCTAACGATGGGTCGCTTTGCACCGCGCCCAGTTATGCCCGGCGGTCCTCCACCGGAGCTGGGCGGCGCTTTCGCGCGGCATCGTGCGCCCGCACCGCTCGCGGAAGTCGCCTTGGCCGACCGCGATGGTGAAGACCTCACCGATGCTGGCTAGTGCGTCAGGACTCTTGCGTTAGAGCCTGCTGCCGATTCACAATCCCGGCTGATCCGTTCCTTCGCCAAGGATGATTGCCTGATGGGCCAACCGTTCCGCTTTGCAGCCGCTATTGCCGCCACGCTTTTTGCGCTGTCCGTGAGCCAAGCCTCGGCGCAAGAGGTCAAAGTCCTCGGCACCTTCGGCAAATGGATCGCGCAAACCTATAAGGAAAATGGCAAGCCGGTGTGTTTCATGTCGGTGAAGCCGGAAAGCTCCGAGGGCAATTACAAAGCACGCGGCGATGTTCAATTCCTCGTCACGCATCGTCCCGCCGCTCAGGCTTTTGACGTCATCAGCGTCGTCTCCGGCTATCAGTACCTACCGGATTCCGATGCGGTTATGGTTGTGAACGGTAAGCGCTTTAGCCTCTTCACCAATGGCGAACGCGCCTGGGCGCGCGATACGCAGACCGACAAAGCGGTCGTACAGCTTTTAACCAAGGGCAAGACCTTCACGGTCAAAGGCACGTCGAGCCGCAATAACGTTACGACCGACGTTTTCCCGCTGGCGGGATTTTCCGCCGCGCACCAATCCATCACCGATGCCTGTAAGAAGATCTAAAGGCGTGTCGCCAACAGCTGCGTGATGAGCCCGGGCTCGCCGTCCCCGACCGGTTGACCATCTATGTGTATTACCGGACGCACACCCAAAGCATTGGTGAGAAATACCTCGCTCGCGCGCAAAAGCATTTCGAGGCTGATGGATTTTTCTTCGGCGTGTGAAAGCTTGATGGCTTCTTGACGCATGATGCCCGGCAGCGCCCCATCATCAATGGGCGGCGTCAGCATAAAGTTATCCACCAGCACAAAAATATTGGCGACGGCGCTCTCGGCAATACGGCCTACGGTATTCAGCAGAATGGCGTCGTCGGCCTTCGCGGCCTCGGCTTCACGGCGGGCGATGATGTTATCGAGATAGTTGAGGTGTTTAATGCGTGAAAGCGGCGAGTGCTCGTTGCGCCGCGTCGATTTGGCGATGATCACCTTTGCCGGATCAGCCGGTGGCGGCATCGGGCCAGCAGTGATTACGAGCGTCGGCGTTGGCCGCACCGGTGATGCAAGCCCGCGCGCGCCCGGTCCGCGGGTGAAGGTCAAACGCACCACCGCTTCGGTCAAAGCATTGGCTGTGACAACGGCTTCGATCAGGCCAGCCATGTGACGGTCGTCGCTGCGTAATGGAATGCCCAGCAGTTCCGCGCCGCTCCGCAAGCGCGCCATATGCGCCTTCAAATGCCGCGCAGCACCTTTGCGCACAACGATGGTTTCGAACAAGCCGTCGCCCAGTGTAAATCCCCGGTCGGTCGGATCGATGCGCGCGGCGGCGGCATCCGTCAGCACGCCATTAATGCTGATCTTCATGAGGAGGCTTCCAGCACACTCAAGAGCGGCTTCACCTTGGTCACGCTTTCCTCGTATTCCTGCGCCGGTTCGGATTCCGCCACAATACCGCCTCCAGCCTGCGCCACCAGAGTGGTTTCATGGCGAACCAGCGTGCGAATGACGATGGAAGAGTCCATAGCGCCGTCGAAGCCCAGCCAGGCGATGGCGCCGCAATAAGGTCCTCGCGCAGCGGGCTCGAGGTCATGAATAATCTCCATGGCCTTGATTTTGGGAGCGCCGGTAATTGAGCCACCGGGAAATGCGGCGCGCAGCAGATCGATCGATGTGCTGCCCGGTCGCAACCGTCCTCTGACCACAGACACCAAATGGTGAACGCTGGGGAAACTCTCGAGGCCGCAAAGGACAGGCACAACTACCGAGCCTGCCTCGCAGACCCGCGCGAGATCGTTGCGCAGGAGGTCAACGATCATCAAATTCTCGGCGCGATCTTTGGTGCTGTTTGTCAATTCCAACGCTAATGCGCGGTCTTGGTCCGGCGTCGCACCGCGCGGTCGTGTGCCTTTGATGGGCCGGGTTTCGACATCGCCCTTTGCATCGACTTTCAAAAACCGTTCGGGCGAAGCCGAGAGAATTTGCAAGCCGTCGTCGGCATTGATGAAGGCCGCAAAGGGGGCCGCCGTGGCGGCCCGCAGTCGCAGGTAAAGGTCGTAAGAGTCTGTGGTCTTCGGAATTTCTGCGAGGAAGCGCTGGGTGATATTGGCCTGATAGATGTCACCGCACCGGATGCTTTCGATGGTCGTGGCGATACGGCTTTCATGTTCACCTCGCGTGGTCTCGGCGTGCCACACGCCGGTTACGCCAGCGGGCAAGGGTAATGCAGTCCCCAGCGCTTGAACGAGATGAGTGGTGCGGGCCTCGGCGCTTGGCCGTGAGAGACCGGTAAACTCATGGGCAATAACCCAGGCTTCGCGGCGTTCATGATCGAAAGCCGCAACCGTGTCGTAAAGCCCGATCGCCATATCCAATGGAAACGATGCACCTTTTGGCGGCGGTACGGTCTCAAGGACGCCGCCCAGCTCGTAAGAAAAGAAACCAACCGCGCCGCCCGAAAAGGGAACCGGCAGATTTTCTGAAGTGGGCTCAAAACGCACCATCTCTTGAGCCAAAATCTCAAACGGGTTTCCGGCGCGCATTTTGCCTTCCACCGTCACAGTCCATGGCGCTGTCGAGCAACGGATCACTCGAAAAGCATCGACCGCGATATAAGAAAAGCGTCCCTGCGGCCCGGGCAAGGCGCTGTCCAGCAGGATGGCCATGTCATGTTTTGCCAAAGGCGCAAAAGCCGCCGCCGGATCGCGATACGGGATCGGTTTAACAACGGGATTGGGCATCAAAAGCGCTTAAGTGGGCGGCGGAAGAACGCGGTCCGGCGGCGCATGGCCGTCGCAGAAGGCCTTGACGTTGATGATCACGCGTTCGCCCATATTGATCCGGCCTTCGATGGTGGCCGAACCCATATGGGGCAGCAGAATGACGTTTTTCATGGCCAGAAGCGCCGGATTAACCGCCGGTTCGTGTTCGAACACGTCGAGCCCAGCGCCCGCCAACAGACCTTCCTGCAGCATACGAATCAGAGCGTTTTCATCGACAATTTCGCCACGCGCGAGATTGATGAGATAGCTGGTGGGCTTCAGCAGCTTCAGCCGGCGCTCCGACAACAGATGAAACGTCGCCGGTGTATGGGGGCAATGGACCGAGATCACGTCCATGCGCGCGAGCATCTGGTCCAGGCTTTCCCAATAAGTGGCCTCGACTTCTGCTTCCAACTCGGGGCGTAAGCGGCGACGATTATGATAGTGGATCGCCATGCCGAAACCGCGCGCGCGACGCGCAACCGCAGTCCCGATGCGGCCCATGCCGATAATGCCCAGACGT
>CAITZE010000324.1 GCA_903896775.1 uncultured bacterium | reverse complement strand
CCGGGCATAAGGGCAAAGCCACTTAGGGACAAGCCGTGGAAGGCGCGCTTTATAAAAGAGAACCGGGGGTCTGTCCAGACATCCACCTCAAAAGGCCGGGCAACCTGAAATCCTTGAGGTTCTTGGACTTTTTCAGGGTTTTGAGGCGCTTTTCCGGGCTTTGGAGCCCACCTTACGGCTCGCTTTATGGGCCGGTTTGATCTGGCGCTTATGGGCGTCGATGATCGCCGGCACCAACCCGCCGAAGCGTTCCTCGAGCTCGGTACAGCGGGGGCTGTTGTGGAGTTCTACCCCTTTGCGCTCGCTGCGGATCAGGCCGGCCTCGCGCAGCACCTTGAAATGCTGTGACAACGTCGACTTCGGGATCGCCTTATCGCTGACCTCCAGAAAGGCCGAACAGGTCTGGGCGCAAGTGGCTTTGGCGATATCGGCAAAGATGCGCACGCGCACGGGGTCCGACAGGGCATGCAGGATGCCTTCTACGGTGATATCGCCGGCGGCGGGGTGAAATAAAGGCTTCATATCTTTTCCTGCTTCCGTGCCTTGACGCCCCATCCCAGCGTCCTTATGTCCCGATGTACAATAGTTCGGGTTTCCCGAACTAAGGTATAATTGGGGGTTGGGGCCTGGAAATTCAAGAGCTCGGAATTTCAAGGGCTTCCCTCCACAGCAGGAGCAAAGGCTATGAGCAAATTACAGGGTAAAGTCGCGGTCGTCACGGGCGCCTCCAAAGGCATTGGCGCAGGGATAGCCAAGGGGCTCGCCGCCGCAGGCGCAGCCGTGGTCGTGAATTACGCCGCCGACAAAACCGGCGCCGACACCGTTGTCGCTGATATTAAAGCCAAAGGCGGCAAAGCCATCGCCGTTGGCGGCAGCGTCGCCAAAAGCGCCGACGTTAAACACTTGTTCGCCGAAGCCACCAAAGCTTTCGGCAAGGTCGACGTGCTGGTCAACAACGCCGGCGTGTACCAGTTCGATGCGCTGGAAGCCGTTACCGAGGACGAATATCGCCGCCAGTTCGACACCAACGTGCTTGGCACGATCCTCACCAACCAAGAAGCCGCCAAAACTTTCGGCGATCAGGGCGGCAGCATCATCAACGTCAGCTCGGTGGTCAGCAGCAACGCCATGCCCAATGCTACCGTCTATTCGGCCACCAAGGCCGCCGTGGATTCGATCACCCGCAATTTGGCCCTCGAACTCGCGCCAAAGAAAATCCGCGTCAATTCCGTCAATCCGGGGCCAACCGACAGCGAAGGCACGACGCACCTCTTCGGAGGCGATGCCCGTGACTTCTTCATCTCGCGTTCGCCAACGGGCCGTCTGGGAAAGCCGGAAGATATCGCGCCGGCAGTGACGTGGCTGGCCTCGGACGAGTCCGCCTGGGTCACCGGCGAAAGCATCCGGGTCGCGGGCGGGGTGAGATAAGGAAAAAAGACGGGACATCCCCGGGAGGCCAGCTCAGGACTTCTCGGGGTCCTCGTTTCCATTCTGATCGGGGCCGTCGTTGGTCTCGACCTTATAGCCGCCCGTGAACCACGTCCCTAAGTCGATATCGGCGCAGCGCTGGCCGCAAAAAGGGCGAAAGCGCGGCTGCACCGGCTGGCCGCAACGCACGCACTTGGCCGCCGTTACACGCACACCGGAGAGTTTGTTTGGATCGTTATTCTGATTTGTGGGATCGGCTTCGTCGGTCATGGCTGAATAATTGGGACGCAGGACCAAAAGGTCAAGCGGCTCGCACATCCGTGCGCGTGCGCGCAAAATCGGCGCGCGGGTTGAGTACGATCCCGCCTTTGACGATATCCCGCGCCTCGTCCAAGGCCGGCTTGAGCGCGCCTTTCAATAGAGCGACCACCTCCGGCGCAGCGCTGACGGTGACGCCCGCCGCTTTTTCCGTGAGCGCGAATCGCACGGCATCGCGCAGCAGTCTGTAGGCAACACTCGCCGCGCTTAAACCGCCGGCGTCATCACACAAGGTTTCCCGCAGCGATAGCCCCAGACGCTGGCGGCTTAGTTCAATCATGCCCAGCGGCGTCAGGCCGGCGATATGCGCCGTCACCGGATCGTCGCTGAAGGCCTCGGCCAGCTGCCGCGGTAAAACCCCGCGGCGGCGGGTGGGAATGATATCGACCAGGATATGTCCGGCGATATTGCGCCGGCGCAGTTCGGCGGCGACCGCGACAATCGCTTCGCCGTTGGCTTGGCCGGGATCGGACGGGCCCGAGTTGACGTCGATGGCGACCACCGCTGCGGTATGCTCGATGATCAGGCTGCCACCGGACGGCAGCGGCACGACCTGTTGCAAGCCCGCTTCAATGGCCTCGTCCACACCTTCGGCAGCGAAGAGATCGCCATCATCATCACCTACCGTCACGGCAGGACCCAACATCGTACGCAAGCGTTGAGCTTCACGGCGTGGCGTCGCGGTAATGCGCGCGATGCCCTGATCGTAGCAGGTCAGCCATTCCGTCACCGGCTCAGATGAGACCTGCAAAAGGCTGGGCACTTTAGCGTCGGACGGAATAGGCACATCAACGACTTTAAGTTCCGCGCCCTTATCGCCGCGCGCCGGCACGGTCACGGTGACCGCGATTGCCGTGCCCAAGGGCGGCGGATGTTTGATCGTCAGAACACCCGGCACCGTATCGCCAATCTCGACAAAGACCGCGTTGACGCCCGGCACGCGCGCGGTGATGCGGCCCAGATAAACCGCACCCGGCTGCATCTCCCCGTCGCGGCGATGGATGACCTCAACCACCGCCTCGCCCGCCAGTAACGCATAGCGCGTTTCGCCCGGCGACCGGCTGACGAGGATCGTGTCAGGAGCCTGGCGCGCGGCCATATCTAGTCTTGCTCGTGGGTGAAGTAGCGGCCTTCGGCATGATTGAAGAGGATGGTCTTCAGCGCCGGGCCCATGGCTTTGTCAACCAGATGGCCGAAGCCAATCGCCTTCAAATGTTTGGCGATCACGCGGTCGCTGAGGCGTTTCATATCTTCCGGAATGATCGGCGTATAGCGTTGCAGCACCTTTACGCATTCGTCGCGATAGACATCGCGTTGCGCAATAGCGGCGTTGGCGCCGTGGAAGCGATAGATGCCAAAGGGCACCGGCACGACATAAAGATCGGTCCTCTGGATGAAGCGCGCCCACAGCTCAAAATCGCCCGCGAGCTTCAGCGACAGGTCGAATTCACCGCCCACTTCGTCCCACAGATCGCGCCGCCAGAAGGTGCAGTCCTGCACAATCCAGCCCGATGATGGCAGACCGAGCGAGCGCACATATTCGCCGTTGAAGAACCCCCAGTTGTCGACACCAGGCAGGAAGTCGGCCTTGATCACCACGCCGTCTTTACGCGCCTGCATGGGAAAGCGCGACGTGATCCAGCGCACGTGCGGCAACTGATCGAAAATATCGAGCACGCTTTGAATAGCCCAGGGCGCCAGCTGATCGTCGGAATTCAGCCAGCCCATATAGGGCGCATCCGATTTGGCGAAGCCCGCCTGAATGGCATGATACATGCCGGCATCGCGTTCGCTCTGCCAGTGCGCGAGCTTCGGCGCATGGCTTTTAATGACGTCGAGCGAGTTGTCGGTCGAGCCGCCGTCCATGACGATGTAGTCGACACGTTCAGCGCCTTTGCTGGAGAGGACCGAGCGCATGCAGTCGTCGAGATATGCGCCGTAATTGAAATTGGTCGTCACCATGCAAAGGCGGTTTGCACTCATGAACGCGCTCCGAACACCTGCTCAAGCTTGAGGTATTTGAAGCGCAATGTCAGCTCCAGCCCGTGGGGCCATGCCGGCGGCGTATTCAGCGCGATGATAACTTCCGCCGGTTTGCCGGGCTCAATGAGGTAGATGCCAGGGAGAATTTTGAAGCCGCCGGTCCAGGCGGGCGGGCGCAATTCCGCCGGGCGGCGTTCGCGCTCGCCGACATACTCACCCACGGCAGCATCGATCTGCACGATGGCGAGCGCATCGGGCCACGTCAGGCGCAGACGCCAGTAAGCTTCAGGACCAAAGGGTTTAACCATGGTCTGGATTTCGCCGCGGCCGAAGGCATTCAGAGTCAACGACACTACGCCTTGGCGCTTGGTGTCAAAGCCCGCTCCCAGGTCGGGGCAAATCGTCAAGCCACCCAGGAGCGGCCCGGAAGTCAGGCGTGTGGCATCGTAAGTATCGTCGACAGCGCGGGCGTAGCTTGCGCCAATGAAGGCATTTACCGCTGTCAGCGCCGCCGCCGGCCAGTACACATGATGGCGTCCTAAACTCTGCAACGACGGCCAGCCGCGATATTCCAGCTCGGCCGGGCTGAAGGACAAATCGAACAGACGACGCACATCGGTGACATCGAAATTGGCTTCGTGCTTCCAGCTTCCGATAGCGGCAGCTTCCTCGGTGGTGGGCGACAGCAGCGCGCCGGAAATGATCGCGGCGATTTGAGCGCGCAACGGTGCTGCACTCGCGGGTGTGGTTTCGAGGCTGCCCAGAAGGCGGTTGATGGCCGCAACGCCGGCCATGATGCCTTCCTGCACCGCTTCCATTTGCACAAGCTGCGCGGCATCGCGCTGATTGGGCAGCAACACCTTTTCGCCGGCGTCGTCGTATCCTTCGAGGCTGCCTTCGCGGCACATGCTGGCATGTTCCAGCACATCAGGTGTGCGTGACAACAGCGCGGCTGTGCCGCCCTGATAACCCTCGTTACTGAGATAGGCGCGCAAATCGGCGCCATCGCGGGTATTGCCCATGGCCTTGTCGTTGAGCGCAAGATAAAGCCCGGTGAACGTCACGGGGCTACCTTCGCGTCTCAAAATACGCGCCAACACCGTCTGAATGGTGGCGGCATAGCCCAAATCCAGAACGGTCAGATTTTGCGGCTTGGTGGTGTCGATTTGCTTGGCGAGGCCTTTCAGCAAATTGGCGCGCAGATACGCCGACTTCGCCACCACCTTATCCTTCAAGGCCGGCGTTAAAACGATGGCTTGATTCAACATCGGCAAAGAATCGGGTTGCGTGAGCGAGAAGTTCGCCGGCAATACGCCCGCAAGATCAGCTTGGCTCAAACCGAGGCCTTCGAGAATGGCGGGCAAGGTTGTGCCCGGCGTCAATAGGATCGCATCCGGCAACAGACTGAGATCGTCGGCGTAAAGTGCTGCGCGCGCTACGGCGCGACGGGACAGCCATAACTCTTCAACCTTACGCGTCTCACCAAGTTGCGCAGCGGTCGCCTCGACAACACGCTTCAGGAAGCGCCCTTCGCGCATGAGGCCGAAAATCCGCTCAGCACCTGCGCTCTCGGCCACCATCCAGCGCGCGAAACCGGCGAAGACCGGCGCCAACACAGAGGCGCCATATCCCCAATAAGCTTTGAGGTCTTTGGCGGCGGTCGCAGGCGGACGGTAAGCCAGGCGCGAACGCAAACCCGTGAGTCCGTAATCACCGCCCTCGCCCAAAAGCGCAGCGCGTTTATCGCGGCCTTGAGCGCCGGTCGGAAACTCGACGGTCCGCATACGCGGCGGCAGGCTCCATTTGTCGTAGAACACCGCTGCCATGCCGCGCTTCCGGCAGGGCATG
>CAITZE010000323.1 GCA_903896775.1 uncultured bacterium | reverse complement strand
CAGTAATTTTGCGTGAGAATCTCCGGAACAAATTTGTTTCTGTGACAGTTATATTTTCCGTGAGTTGGACATTCTCAAGAATGGACCCTCACGAAAGAACGGCAGACGCTCGACGCAAGTCTGAGCTCTGCCGTTCGCTTTTTCGGCCATCGCTTGGGAGAGTACGATGATCCGCAAATTGCCGTCCGGCGTCTATCGGCTCTATTCCCGCAAAACCGATCCCAAAACCGGCAAGAGGCGCAACCTCGGCACTTTTAAAAGCCGCACGGCGGCGGAAAAACACGAACGCGCCGTACAGTATTTTAAGCGGCATTAGAATTAATTGTACCTGGTACAATTAATGGCGGCCGACGCGCGTCTCCGCTTTCAACGGCGAAACGGTGCGTGCGATGTCTTCACCGACATCACGCTCGGCGACTTCCAAATCATAGAGCTTCTGCAAATTGAGCCAGAACTCGGACGTGGTGCCGAAAGCGCGCGCAAGACGCAGCGCCGTATCGGCGGAGATATCACGCTCGCCATTCATGATCTGCGTGACGCGGTTTGTCGATCCGCACACCGTGTGCATGGAGGAATCAACCGGGCGCGGCACCCGCAATGTTCGCGCGCGCGCCATCATTATCGCGACCGGCACCATCGCCACGCGCGACACCAGCATTCCTTTCGACGGTCAGCGCATCCTCATCAGTGACGATATCCTGACGCTGAAAGACCTGCCGCGCACCATGACGGTGGTGGGTGCCGGCGTCATCGGCCTGGAATACGCGACGATTTTCGCGGCCCTTGGCGTGCGCGTCACCGTCATCGACAAACGCAGCCATCTGCTGCCCTTTATCGACCACGAGATCACCAGCCACCTCGCCCACCATATGCAGCAGAACCGCGCCACGCTGCGTCTCGGTGAAGAAGTCAGCAAGCTGGAGCTGATCGAAGACGAGCAGCGCCCGCGCGTGAAAGTGATGCTGGCCTCGGGCAAGCAGATCATCACCGACAAAGCGCTCTATTCCATCGGCCGCACGGGGGCTACGGATACGCTGAACCTCGACGCCGCCGGCATCAAGGCCGACGACCGTGGCCGCCTGAAGGTCAACGCGCAACTGCAAACCACCGTGCCGCATATTTACGCGGTGGGCGATGTGATCGGTTTCCCGAGCCTGGCTTCCACCTCCATGGAACAGGGCCGCCTCGCCGCCTGCCATGCCTTCAACCACAAGTCCGACGATGCACATGGGCTGTTCCCCTACGGCATCTACACGATCCCGGAGATTTCCACCGTCGGCAAAAACGAGGAAGAACTCACCGAAGCCGGCATCCCTTACGAAGTCGGCAAGGCGCACTATCGCGAAATCGCGCGCGGCCAGATCCTGGGCGACACTTCGGGCCTGTTGAAGCTCATCTTCCACTTCGAGACGCGCGAGCTCTTGGGCGTGCATATCATCGGTGAAGACGCTGCCGAGCTGATCCACATCGGTCAGGCGGTCATGGCCCACAAAGGCACCATCGATTATTTTGTGAACACGGTCTTCAACTACCCGACCCTGGCCGAGTGTTACAAAACCGCCGCTTTCGATGGGATCAATCGCTTAGGCTAGCTGTTCAAGCTCCCGCGATCAGGCTGATTTAACACCGAATTCACGGAGACTTCCCCGCTGCCCCAGCGTAAAATCCGCAGCGGGAGAAGACCCGCGTGGGCGGTTCCGCCGCGCGGCATATCGCACATCATTTTCACACAGTACTTGGGAGGCTTCCGATGACTTCGAAGGCGACATTGAAAACGACACTCTTGGCGAGCGCGCTGATCGCGTTCACGGCTCTGACCGGCGCCTATGCCGCCGACATGATGATCTCGCCCGCGATCAAATCGGCGGTGTCCGACGCTGGCCGTCCCGCCGCCGACACCGCGCGCGATGCCGACCGCAAGCCCGCCGAAGTCGTCGCTTTCGCCGGCATCAAGCCGGGCGATAAAGTCGCCGATCTGGTGCCGGGCGGCGGATACTTCACGCGCATTTTCTCGAGGACCGTTGGCGACAAAGGCCATGTCTTCGCCGTAGTGCCTGCGGGCCTGGTTGCCAAGAACCCGAAAGCCTCTGATGCCATGACCGCGCTCACGGCGGACGCCGGTTATAAAAACGTCAGCCTCGTCGTCACCCCGCTCGAGCAATTGCAGGGTGTCACCGGACTCGATGTGGCATGGACGTCCGATAACTATCACGACTTCCACAACCCCGGCTTCGGCCCCGTCAACATGACCGACTACAACAAAGCCGTGTTCAACGCGCTGAAAAAGGGCGGCATCTATATCGTCATCGATCACGCCTCGGCGGTGGGCGCTGGAACCAGCGTGACTGAAACCCTGCACCGCATGGACCCGGAAGCGGTGAAAGCCGAAGTCGAAGCCGTGGGCTTTCAGCTGGTGGGCACCAGCGATGTGGTCGCGCACGCGGGCGATGATCATACGTCGAAGATCTTCGACGGCGGCATCCGCGGCAAGACCGACCAGTTCGTGCTGAAGTTTAAAAAGCCCTAAATTGAGTCGTTAGGTTTGTGAATGCGGCTGTCGGTTGAACTTGTTCCGAGAAGTGCTGAAGAACTTTTGTCTGATGCACTCATCGTCAAAACGATTCTTCCGGCAGCCAATACACTCAACCTTCCGGACCTCACGCGCTTTGCACTGAGATGCTGGGACGCGTGCCAGGCCACCAGCCGCGTCATGCCGGCTTCGATCCCTCACCTGCGCGCCATCGATTTCGGACCGGGAGACGTAGAAGATGTCGCTGCGCGGCTGTTGCAAGCCGGGCTTCGCGAAGTCTTGGTGGTGCGCGGCGATCCGCCCCACGATCTCAGCCGCCGCACCTACAACAACTCCAGCGAAGACGTTATCCGTAGGCTGAAACACAGCTTTCCGGAGCTGGTCGTTTACGCCGCCTATGATCCCTACCGCGCCGGGCTTCGCGAAGAGTTGGAAGCCGTCAAAAGAAAAGTCGACGCCGGGGCGGATGGATTTTTCACGCAGCCGATTTTCGATTTGAATCTGCTGCGCGTCTGCGCCGACATTCTGCATGGCTTTAATGTGTTCTGGGGCATCGCCCCTGTGCTCGGCGAGAAGTCCCGCGCTTATTGGGAAGTGACGAACAAGGTCGTCTTCCCGCAAGCGTTTGAACCGACCCTGGACTGGAACATCGCTTTCGCGCGGCAAGCCCTGGACGTGGTGCGCGAAGGCGGCGGCAACGCCTACCTCATGCCGATCCGGATCGACTTGGCAAAGTACTTAGCCGCGCTGGCCTGAGCGAACACCCGGATGGAAACATTCTGACGTTTTTCATTCCGCACGAAGGACTTTAAAGTCTGCAAAGCCGATTAGTTTCTGACGAGAACGTGTGAAAGGAAACTTGCGATGTTTAAAAATCCGCGCATTTACTTGGCTATTCTCCTTTGCGCCACATTACAGGCTCCTGGACTACGCGCAGCAGAACAAAACCAATCCGACTCACCGTCTTCCGAGCCCAAAATAGATTCT